>CAMZHB010000022.1 GCA_947306605.1 uncultured Prevotellaceae bacterium
GAAAAACTTGCCGAAGGTGAAAGCCGACTACTACAAGCCGAAAGTAGTGGAAACACCGGCTGTTACAACGAAGAAGACTACAACGGCCAAGAAAAAGACCACTACGGCCAAGAAGTCGACAACCAAGAAAAAATAACCGTCTCCCGAACCGGCTAGCCGCCTGAAGATGAAAGTATCAGTCATCACGACCTCCTACAACAGCGTTTCGACACTCAGCGACACGATGGAGAGCGTCCTGCGGCAAACCTACGGCGACATGGAATACATCATTGTGGACGGCGCCTCGACCGACGGCACCGTCCCTCTTATTGAAAGCTACGTGCCCCGCTTCGGCGGACGGATGCGCTATGTGAGCGAACCCGACGGAGGCATCTACGAAGCAATGAACAAAGGCCTGGCCATGGCCACGGGCGACGTGGTGGGCCTCCTCAACAGCGACGACTTCTACACCTCGGACGACGCGGTGGCCACGCTCGTTGCCGAACTGGAACACACCGGAGCCGACGCCGTCTATGCCGACGTCCATTTCGTGAACGGCGACGACCTGACCACGTGTGTACGTTACTATTCGTCCGCCGTGTTCCGCCGCGGACTGATGCGGCTGGGCTTCATGCCGGCACATCCGTCGTTCTATGCCCGTCGCAAAGTGTATGAAGACTACGGCGGCTTCGATCCGTCGTTCCGCGTGGCGGCCGACTTCGAGAATCTGTTGCGCTCCATCTTTGTCCATCGCATTAGGACAGCGTATGTGCGTAAGGATGTGGTGACCATGCGCACGGGCGGCATGTCCACCGCCGGTTTTGCCAGCCGCAAGACCATCATGCGCGACCATCTCCGTGCCCTACGCAAAAACGGGGTATACTCGAATTTCTTCATATTGAGTTTGCGCTACGTATACAAACTCTACGAGATGTGGTTCATGAAAAATCCCGCAGGCAACTGATTGCTTGCGGGATTTTTCTTAGGATATTCTGCGGGGATAAAACGCCCGTTTGGGCTTCTTGTAGTACCTCTCCTCCTTCAGCACGGGCTCGTTGGGACGGTTGTCGTTCATGTGTTCCAGAAAGACTTGCACGTCCTGCTGAATGCGTTGGTAGAGTGGGGCGTTGTAGTATTCCGTGTGCTTGCGCAGCATCTCTTCCGGCTCGGCCGATGCATGTTGGTAACCTGCCAGCTCGTTTTGCCGTGCTGTGGTTTGCCAGCCGCCGGATTTCGCGTTCACGTTCGCGTCGCAGCACCTTGCACACTTCGATGAGGATGGGGGTCACCACCTTTTCGAACACGTCGTGGCCGCGCATGTATAGGTACGTTGTTTCGGGCGTCACGCCGATGTCCTGCAATTCGTCGCGCAACTTTTGGTAAGTGCCCTTGGCCTGCGGGAAGTGTTGCTGCAACCAGCCCACCTTCACGTTGACCTTGCGGGCCAACCGTTCCAGTGTCTTCTCCGGGTTTTGCAGGTTGAAATCGGTCACACCCACTGTCATGCACAGGTCGGCCATTGAGAACTGCGAGTGGTGACCATGGCGGTAACACCACACCGACCATACCAGCAGAGGGAACACCAGTTTGGAGTAGGCAATCATGAAACTCTCGAAGTCGAAAAGCTCGCGGTCGTTGAGGGTGGACATCACGCAGACGTTGTGGAGCGCCGGCGCGTAGCACTGGAAGTTCTCGATGGCGTAGGCATAGGTGTGGAATACGTAAGGGTTGTTACACACCATGTTGGAGATGTCGGTGGCGCCTTGCATCAGGTAATCGTAGTCGGCGTCGACGCAGGCTATCATGTATTGGCCCAGTCCCTGGCCCAGCGTGTTCATCAGCGCGCTCTTTTTGCCTTTTTGGAGCGACGTGCGTGAAGGGAGCATCACTTCGAAGTAATAACGGTCGGTTGCGAGATTGCTCAGCAGCGTGCGCCAGAACAGGATGTCGTCGTAGCCTTCAACGTAGGCCACGATTTTGCGCCGCGCTTGTTTGGAGTTGAGCCGTTGGGCTGCTTCCAGATAGTTTGTGGTAAGGTTGTCAACCAGCCGTTTTGCCATGGGCTATAGCGTGATGTCGGACACTTCGGTCACTGCGTCGGCCCAGCCGTCCATGACCACGGCGGGCGAGTGTGTGGTCAGAATGATTTGCACGTTGGGGTTAATCTCTCGCACGATGTTGATGAGGCGTTCCTGCCACTCCACGTGGAGGCTCACCTCGGGTTCGTCCATGAAGAGTACATAGGGCTGTCTGTCTTGCAGCAATACGGTCAGCAGAATAATGAGCAGTTGTTTTTCACCGCTCGACAGGGTGTAGGGCGACAGTTGTTCGCCCCATTGTTCGAACCGGAGTTCGTTACTTGTGCGGTCAATGGTCTTTTGGGTGTCGGCGAAGAGTTCGTCCACATAGTTCTGGAAGCGTGTCTTGTTCTGTGTCACCTGCATGGCCTTTTCCTGCGCCTGGGGGTCGCCGCTGGTAAGCAGGGCGATCATGCGGTTGCCCACGTTCACCTGATAGTCCAGGTAGCGCCGTTGCAATTCGTAGAGCCGCCAGTCGAGTTCCGACCGCACGCCGTCTTCGCCTATTTTCGAGAGAATGGAGCCGGGGATGAGCTGACTGTCGAAGCTGCGGATGACGTCGAAGTGGATGGATGTGGCGTCGGTGGGCGAGAACTCCACCTGCACTCCCGGCACAGCCCCGTTGCGCAGCTCGTCGGTGCGGTGACGCACATGGCTGATGATGCGGTTGAGGATGGTCGACTTGCCCACGCCGTTCACGCCGCTGAGGATGTTCACGTCGGGGCGCAATTCCCACACGATGTGCTTGTGTCCCGACCACAGGCTCTGTATCTCAATCTTGCTAATGTAATTGGCAACTTTCTCCATGATGATGAATGCGTTTTCTTTTCGGCAAATTTACACAATAATTCAGAGAGGCCGTCTTTTCTGTACGAATAAATTCGTTTCTGCCGTGAATTTTCCTGGAAACTGTCGCGAAATCCAAATCGTTTCCGTAAATTTGTCCCACATCTACGTGACAAACCTAGTTATTAACGCAATAAAGAGCAGTGATTATGACAACGAGAAAGAGTCTGTGGCGCCTGCCGGTCCTCATGCTGGCCCTGGCCCTGAGTTTTGCATTTGCCTCGTGCAACAGTGACGATGACGACACGGTCGACGTGGCCGCACTCATCGGTACGTGGACCGGCGCGACAGTGAACTATCAATATACCCTGACATTCACTTCGGACGGCGCATACAACCAGGAAGGCTTTTTTATCGTAAAGTCCACAGTAAAGAAAGATTTCCGTGAGAAAGGTCTCTTTAAGGTCGAAGGGAACACGATGACCATGACAGCCACCTCGTTTGAAGTGTATGATACGGAAACCGACAGTTGGATTGACGAAGAATTGCCGGAAGACGAAGTCGTGCTGACCTATCGTTTCTCCGTGAAAGGGAAAAAGTTGAGTTTCTTCGCATTGGAAGATTCCAAAATGAAAGAGCCGGTCATGGTCTTCGTCAAGCAATAGGCTGACGTGCCGCCGGCGGTACTCCCCAAACGTCATTTTTTTGACCATTCTGGACAGAAGCCGGACTTCGGGGTTCAAAAGTGGGACTTCGGGCCGCAGAAACGGCGTTTCAAAACTTTGAAACGCCGTTTCTGATTTGCCGTATTCGGTACCTGGTCGAAATCAATGAGTTACAAAACGCTTGGGTTAGGGGTAAAAAATCTTGACAACCCCCGTTTTACGAAAATGAGCAACAGTTAAGTGTTATTGATACGCTTTTCTTTGCTTTGCAACGAAATCTGCGTAACTTTGCCGGCATGAAACGCAGGGTATATGTCCTTTTGTTACTGCTGGCCGTGATGCAGACGGCTCGCGGCGAGGTGCGCGACACGTTGCGTGCCGACACGTCGCGGTGGTTGCGCCCGTCGGCCTACTTTGCCGTGCGTCCCGACGTGTGGACGGGCGGCGCCGACTTTTTCCCCGTGCACGAAGGGCTGAACGCGCAGATTTCGCTCAGCGCCATGACGGGCATCGGCCATCACAGCCCCAAAGGCGTGGGCTTCGGCCGCGACATCAGTCTGGTCTATGCATCGCCGCTGGGCAAGCAGCTGACATATACGCTCGGCGCCACCACCGCGGGCATCCAGTGGGGCGGCTGCCATTATAACCAGGCCGGCATCGGCGGAACGCTCAACTATGAGGTCAACGACCGCGTGTCGCTGTCGTTAGCCGGCTACAAGGACCTGGTGCGCCCCGAAGGCCCTTTGCCTTATCGCTATGGTGTCCAGCGAGACTATAGCGTGGGAGCCTCGGCCTTCTTTAAATTGCTTCAGAACGTTTTCATCCAAGTGTCGGCCGGCGTGTCATCCTGGCGCTGACGCAACCAATCCCCATGAGTAAGCTCACCCTGCTGCGACAGAAGGAACTGCTGCGCATGGAATACGACTATGAGCGCGATGAGTTCCGCCGCGAGACGCAGACCATGGGCATCGGCCGCAAGGTAAAGCGCGGCATGTGCTGGTTTCCGGTCAACACCGGCCGCAGCTACTACAATTCGCTCAACCGTCTGGTCGTGGAAGTCTACCGTAACGCCGACCACGAAATTACCCATAACTTTGAACCCGGACGACCCGTGTGCTTCTTCCGCGAGGACGCCTCCGGCCAAATCACTTACCTGCCCGCGCTCTGCACCGTCAGTTACGTGGACGACGGCCGCATGGTGGTGGCGTTGCCCGACGTGTCTGCCTTGCCGGCCATCGAACATGCCGAACGGCTGGGCGTGCAACTCTATTTCGACGAACAGACCTACCGGCTGATGTTCGAAGCCCTCGATGCCGTCATCCAGGCTAAAGACAACCGTCTGGCCTTGCTGCGCGACACTTTCCACGGCACGCTGCCCCTGCACAAGCTTCAGCCCATGCCCGTGGCCCTGCCGTGGCTCAACACGACGCAGGAAAGCGCTGTCAACGAAATCCTCCGCGCCAAGGAAGTGGCCGTGGTCCACGGGCCGCCGGGCACAGGCAAGACAACGACGCTCGTCGAAGCCATCTACGAGGTGCTGCGCCGCGAGAGCCAGGTGCTGGTGTGCGCACAGAGCAACATGGCCGTCGACTGGATTAGCGAGCAACTGGTGGACCGCGGTATCCCCGTGCTGAGGATAGGCAATCCCACCCGTGTGAACGACAAAATGCTCTCGTTCACCTATGAACGCCAGTTCGAGAACCATCCCGACTATCCCGACCTTTGGGCTGTGCGCCGCACGATACGCCAACTTTACGACAACAAGAATGCCCGCCGCGGCAAGAACTTCCATCAAAAAATCAGCCGTCTGCGTGAGCGGGCCAACGAGCTAGAAATGCGCATCCGCGAGGCTCTGTTCGCCAGTGTGCGCGTCGTTGCCTGTACCTTGGCCGGTGCCGGCAACCCTTTGCTCTACGGGGAGCACTACCATACGCTTTTCATCGACGAGGCGGCGCAGGCTTTGGAGGCCGCCTGCTGGATTGCTATCCGCAAGGCCGACCGTGTCATCCTGGCCGGCGACCACCAGCAGTTGCCGCCCACCATCAAGTGTGTGGAAGCGGAGCGTCAGGGCTTGGCGACGACTCTCATGGAGACCATCGTGGAGCAAAAGCCCCAGGCGGTCACGTTGCTCGAAACGCAATACCGCATGAACGAAACGCTGATGCACTTTTCGTCGCAATGGTTCTACGGTGGCCGTGTCCATGCCGCTCCCGGCGTGCGCCAGAGGGCGAGTATCCTCGACCTGCAACGTCCGTTGCAATGGATAGACACTTCCGGCATGGACGCTCACGAACGTTTCGTGGGTGACACTTACGGCCGCATCAACGAGACGGAAGCCCGGCTCACGCTCCAGACACTTCTCGGGCTGGTGGAGCGCACCGGCATGCAGCACATTGTGGAGGAGGGTATCGATGTGGGAGTTATCTCGCCCTACAAGGCCCAGGTGCAGCGCTTGCGCCAACTTATCCGGCAAGAAAAGGCGCTGCGCCCCATGCGCCAGCTCATCACGGTGAACACGGTCGACGGTTTCCAGGGGCAGGAGCGCGATGTCATTATCATCAGTCTGGTCCGTTCCAACGACGAGGGACAGATAGGGTTCCTCAGCGACCTCCGCCGCATGAATGTGGCCATGACGCGCGCCCGTTTCCAGCTGATTATCCTCGGCAACGCCGCCACGCTCACGCGTCATGCCTTCTACCGGCAGCTTTACGGGTATGTGGAGGGGCTTCAAAATGATTATAGTTGTGAAATTCGTAACTAAAAATCTGAAATAGGTAAAATAACCTTAGATTTCGCTGAAATTTTAAGTTAATGCTTTCTGGAATTTCACAGTTGGCGTACTTTTGCATTGTCAGACGCGAGGAACCCGTTTCGAGTGGAGACGACGCCCGCCTGACTGCCGACGTGAGTCGCCGCGCTACTTTCCATTTTTAGATACAATTAGGCCATGCGTTCGCAACGGGTTTGCCATAACGCTTTTTTCAGAGCCTCGCGGAGAGCGGTGCGGAACATTGGAACAGAAAGATACGAGTCTTTTCATAAGCATATTGAGTTAACTATTTGGGAGGAAGGGTTCTGTGAAGCGCTCTTCCTTGTTTTTTGTCCTTACCCCGACATTGCCGCCAGGAAAATTCAGTTGATTTTTTGTTGATGTAGGTTGTTTGAGATTTCAGAGAACTTAGAGAAACGAAACGGCGTCTCAAAAATCAGAAACGGCGTCTCAGACTTTTGAAGTGGGACTTCTGAATGCAGATGCCTCAAATTTTTGCAAAAAGGTCCGTTTTGGACCTCAAAATATGCACAAAGTGCCGCAAAAGGTGCAGGCTTTGGGCGTAAATGACTTTTTAAATTGAAATTAGGCGGTTAATGTGTGGAAAAAGTGTATTTTTGCGCGTGAAATAAAAGTGCGCGGCACTTAAATGAAATAGTTTTATGTATAGGAAATCAATTATTAGTTCCATACTGTTGTTGCTTACCGCCGTCACAGGCGTGTGCGGCCAACGGGTGTATGAGTTGGACAGTCTGCGGCAGTTGGCCCTGCGCAACAACCGCCAGCTGCTTTCGGGCCAGTCGCGTCTGGACGCGGCCGACTACACGCAGCGTGCGGCCAAGACGGCCTATCTGCCCAAGGTGTCGGCCGATGCGGCCTATATCCACAATTCGCGTTCGACGCATCTGCTGTCGAAGGACACGCGCAACACACTGGAGTCGGCCGGAGAGACGGCAGGAGCCAAACTGCAGGCTTTGGCGCAGCAAATAGCCCAACAGTCACCCGAGATGGCGCAACTGCTGGGCAGCTTGGGTACGCCGCTGGTGCAGGCTATCGGTACCGCGGGACAAGGCGTGGTGGATGCTTTCCGCACGAGTACTTATAATATATATGCTGGCTCACTGCTGCTGACCCAACCTCTCTACATGGGCGGCCGCATCAAGGCATTGGACCGTATCGCCGGCTATACGCGCCAGTTGCTCGGCGCCGAGTATGACCAGGCGACGCAGGACGTCATTTATTCAGTGGACCAGGCCTACTGGCAGGTGGTGTCGCTGGCGCAGAAACGGCGTTTGGCCGAGAGCTACGTGCAACTGTTGCAGAAACTGGACGGTGATGTGCAGAAGATGTTGCGCGAGGGCGTGGCCACAAAGGCTTCGACGCTGACGGTGCGCGTGAAACTGAACGAAGCGGAAATGACACTGACGAAAGTGGAGGACGGATTGAGCCTGAGCCGCATGCTGCTGTGCCAAATCTGCGGACTGGATCTGACGGAGCCCCTGACACTGGCCGACGAAGGCGCGGAACACGTGGAAACTACCCTTTGTGAAACGCAGGCCGACACGGCGCAGGCGTTCAGTGCCCGCAAGGACCTGGAAATGCTGGAACAGGCTGTGAAAATAGCCGATGAGAACGTGAAGGTGGTGCGCAGTCTCTATCTTCCGGCGCTGTCAGCCTTCGGTGCCTACACTCTGACCAATCCTAACGTGTACAACGGCTTCCAAAACAAGTTCGGAGGCAACCTGAGCATCGGCGTGGCCCTGCACGTTCCCTTGTGGACGTGGGGCGAGGGACGTTACCGTGTGCGTGCCGCCAAGTCGCTGGCCCGGAGCCAACGCTACCTGTATGACGAGGCCAAGGAAAAAATAAACCTGCAACTCAATCAGGCGCAGTTCAAGGTGAACGAAGCGCAGAAGAAACTGCTGATGACGCAGAAGAACGAAGAGAAAGCCAACGAAAATCTTCACTATGCCGACGTGGGCTTCCACGAAGGCGTCATTGCTACTGCTGACCTGCTGGAGGCTCAGACGGCCTGGCTGCAGGCACGGTCGGAACGCGTGGATGCCGAGATTGACGTGAAGATGACGGAAATCTACCTGAATAAGGTGATGGGGAAAGTGGACAATTAAGAATTAGCGAAGCAAAAAATAACAATTATGGCAAAGAATAAGTCTGAACTGGCGCTCATCCTGCGCCCGATTATTTTCATCATTTTAGTGGTTGTGATAGTAGGACTCATCGGTTACTTCACATTGGGCCGCGAAACCGAAACCATCCAGGGACAAGTTGAGGTGAACGAATACCGCGTGTCGTCGAAAGTGCCCGGCCGCGTGTTGGCCGTATATGTTGAGGAAGGCCAGAAGGTGAAGGCCGGCGACATGCTGGCACGACTGGATGCCCCGGAAGTGACGGCCAAAATGACCCAGGCACAGTCGGCCGAACAGGCTGCTCAGGCGTTGAGCGACAAGGCTCGCAAGGGAACACGCCAGGAACAGATACAGGGCGCGCTGGAGATGTGGAAAAAAGCTCAGGCCGGCGTGGCCATTGCCGAGAAAACTTATCAGCGCATCAAAAACTTGCATGACGAAGGCGTGGTGCCGGCGCAGAAACTGGACGAAGCTACGGCTCAGCGTGATGCCGCTGTCGCTACGGAGAAGGCTGCCAAGTCGCAGTATCAAATGGCTGTGAACGGAGCCCAGCGTGAAGACAAACTGGCGGCTCAAGCTCAGGTGGCTCGTGCCAGAGGTGCCGTGAGCGAAGTAAGCAGCTATATGAAAGAAACTGTCCTGACCGCGAGTGCCGACGGCGAAGTGAGTGAAATCTTCCCGAAAGTGGGCGAACTGGTGGGTACCGGCGCACCGATTATGAATGTTTCCATGATGGATGACCTGTGGGTGACGTTCAATGTGCGCGAAGATCTTCTCAAGGGTCTCAAGATGGGTGCCGAAGTGGAGGCTTTCATCCCTGCGCTTGAAGACAAAACCGTGAAACTGAAGGTCTATTATCTTAAGGACCAAGGTTCGTATGCCGTTTGGAAGGCTACGAAATCGACCGGTCAGTTCGACTTGAAGACCTTTGAAGTGAAAGCCCGCCCTGTACAACCGGTCGACGGCCTTCGTCCCGGCATGACGGTGGTGCTTAAGAATTGAGAGTTGTGAGTTGAGAATTGAGAATTGAGAATTCTTGGCAATAGGGTACAATGAGAAATCCCTACAGTTCCATCAAGAGTTTTTGGGAGGTGTTCTTGCGTGAATGCCACCGCATGACGTCACGGCCAATATACTTCTATTGTATCATCGTGGCGCCGCTCTTCTCATTGTTTTTCTTTACCTCGCTGATGGACGATGGCTTACCTCACGATTTGCCTGTCGGCGTGGTGGACCAGGACAGATCGGCCTTGTCGCGCAACGTTATCCGTACGTTCGACGCGATGGACCAGAGTCGGGTGGAGGCTGTTTACGGCAATTTCACCGAAGCCCGGCTGGCGGTGCAGCGGGGCGACATTTACTCCTTTTTGTTTATCCCTGCCAACTTCTCGCACGATGTCCAGTCTTTCCGCCAACCCACGTTGACATACTATACGAACTATGCCATGATGGTGCCCGGTTCGTTGACGTTCAAGGACATGAAACGATTGACGGAACTCGTTTCGGCTGCAGCCACACGGAGCCAACTGAGGGCAAAGGGAGTACCCGAAGATGTGATGATGGCCCAGCTGCAACCAATCGTCATTGAGTCGCACGCCACGTTCAATCCTTCGCTTAACTATTCAATATATCTTACAAATACACTGATTCCCGGTTTGCTGATGTTGCTCATCTCCTTGATGACAGTTTATGCCGTTGGCAGTGAGGTGAAGTATAACACGGCGCGTTACTGGCTGGAGCGCAGCAACCATTCCATTATGCTTGGACTGACGGCCAAACTGTTGCCTTACACGCTGGCCTTTACCATCATCGGTCTGTTCTGTGATTTCTATCTCTACGGTGTGCTCCACTATCCCTGCAACGGCGGGTTGTTGCCCACGGCCTTCCTGACGTTGTGCATGGTGTTGTCGGCCCAGGCGCTGGGACTCATCTTCTTCTCGCTCATCCCCACGTTGCGCATGGCCTTGAGTTTATGTTGTCTTTGGGGCGTGCTGGCCTTCTCGGTAAGTGGTTTCTCATTTCCGAAGATGGCCATGAACGGGCCGGTGCAGGCATTGACCAATCTGTTCCCCCTGCGCCATTACTATCTCATTTATGCCAGCCAGACGCTCGACGGCAACAGCATGGTGTATTCCTTTGAGAGTTATGCCGCGCTCTTTGTCTTCATGCTTGTACCCTTCCTGCTGATGATAAGGTTGAAGCGCAACATCATCCATTCGTACTACGTGCCATGACAAACAAGGAGAAATACAGTTTCAAGCAGAGCGTAAAGGACTTGTTGCGCATCTGGTCCCTTGAGATGAAGATCATCTTGCGTGACCACGGTGTTTTCCTGTTCTGTCTCATTGTACCTATTTTCTACCCCTTGCTCTATTCATACATCTATACCACGGAGCTGACGCGTGAAGTTCCCGTTACGGTCATCGACAACAGCCGCAGCAGTCTGTCGCGCGAATTTATCCGCCGGCTCGATGCGTCGCAATGGGTGAGTGTCGTCGGTCTGTCGCGCGACGTGGCCGACGCTCGTCAGCAAATCAAAGAGCAGCGAATCTATGGTTTCCTGGAAATCCCCTCAGACTTCTCCGACAACATCGTCACGGGCCGGCAGGCTTTCATCGGTTTCTTCGGCGACATGAGCGGTATGCTCTACTATAAGGGCATTCTTGTGGGGGCCACTGAGGTTTCTCTCGAGATGAACAAGCACATCAAGATTGAGCGTGCGGCCGTGAGCACCGATGCCGAGGCTTCGCTTGCCGCTTATCCCGTGAAAAACGAGGAAGTGGCACTCTTTAATCCGCAGCAGGGCTTTGCCACCTTCCTCATCCCTGCCGTCCTGATGCTTGTCATTCAGCAGACGCTGTTGTTGGGCATCGGTATGGCCGACGGCACCGCGGCCGAAACGGGCGGTGAGTACAGCGAACTGGTGGCTACGAGCCGCCGCAACCGACGTACCTCCCATATCATCATGGGTCGTTCGTTGGCTTATTTCTTTGTCTACATACTGACCACGGCGTTTACGGTGTGTGTTATCCCCCGGCTGTTCAATCTCATTCAGATAGCCCGTCCCCTCGACCTCGTACTCTTCCTGTGTCCGTACGTTTTGGCGTGCATCCTCTTTGCCCAAGCGCTGTCCGTGTTGAGCCGCAACCGTGAAATGTCCATCCTCATCTTTGTATGCACCTCGGTACCTTTGCTGTTCATCTCCGGCATATCGTGGCCGGGAGCTGCCGTGCCGCCGTTTTGGCAAGGCGTGTCATGGCTTTTCCCCTCCACATTCGGCATCAACGGCTTCGTGCGTCTCAGTGTCATGGGAGCCACCCTGAACGAAGTCGTCAGCGAGTGGTGGGCGCTTTGGATTCATTGCTGTGTCTACTTCACCATGGCTTACG
>CAMZHB010000023.1 GCA_947306605.1 uncultured Prevotellaceae bacterium
GTGAATTGAAATTTGACGGCCTGTCTATTTCGTTGACATATGAAGACGGAGCATTGGTTAGAGCTGTGACACGTGGTGACGGGATACAAGGTGATGATGTGACGGAAAATATAAAGACCATTCGTTCCATACCATTACGCTTGACAGGAGATTACTTATCATCGTTCGAAATACGCGGTGAAGTATTAATGCCATGGCAGAGTTTCGAAGCCCTAAATATTGAGCGTGAAGCCCGGGGTGAAGTCTTGTTTGCTAATCCCCGCAATGCTGCTTCGGGTACACTTAAGAGCAGAAACCCAGCGGTTGTGGCCGCGCGAAAATTAGATGCCTATCTGTATTATCTTTTGTGCGAAAATCTTCCGTCTGACAGTCATTATGAGAACATGAAGTTGGCCGTACATTGGGGATTCAAAGTATCGGATGCCATGCGTAAGGTTAAAACGATGGATGAAATCTTTGAATTTATTGATTATTGGGACAAACAACGTAGTCATTTGCCCGTTGCAACAGACGGTATCGTTTTGAAAGTGGATTCACTCAAGCAACAGGAGCAACTGGGCTATACAGCTAAAACGCCTCGTTGGGCAATAGCCTATAAGTTCCAGGCAGAACGTGCGCGTACCCGTTTGAAGGATGTAATATATCAAGTTGGGCGTACTGGAGCCGTCACACCTGTGGCAGACATGGAACCTGTGCTGTTGGCGGGTACTGTTGTAAAGCGTGCTTCGCTTCATAACCGGGATATTCTGGAGCAGATGAACCTGCACAAAGGCGATTTTGTGTTTATTGAGAAAGCCGGTGAAATTATTCCCCAAATTGTCGGTGTTGACAAGACTTCCGAAGTTTATGGAAAGGGAGACATGATTCGATTCATTACAGTCTGCCCGGAATGTGGAACGCCTTTGGTGCGTTACGAAGGTGAAGCTGCCTCCTACTGTCCTAACGACACGTCGTGCCCGCCTCAGTTAAAGGGGAAAATTATACATTTCATTAGTCACGATGCCATGGATATTGAATCAATAGGACCTGAAGCTATTGATGACTATTTTGAAAGAGGTTTGGTGCGTGATGTGGCCGATTTGTATCATCTTACGATAAAAGATTTGAGTGGCGGATCTGATACCCGTCTGAAATCGGCAATGAGAGCTCTTGAAGGTATAGAGGAAAGCAAAAATGTGCCTTTTGAGCGAACGTTGTATGCATTGGGAATACGCTTTGTCGGTAAGGTGGTGGCCAAGCAGTTGGCACGACATTTTAAGACCATCGTTGCTTTGGAACAGGCCTCATTGGAAGATTTGTTAGAGGTAGAAGGTGTCGGTGCAGGTATTGCTACGAGTGTGGTTAACTGGTTTCATGACGAGCGCAACCATCATATGGTAGAGCGTCTCCGTGATGCTGGACTTTGTTTCGAGATTAATGAACAGGAATCTCCCGTTTCTGATGTTTTGTCAGGCCTTAATATCGTTATCAGTGGTGTATTCGAAAAACATAGTCGTGAGGAATACAAAATGATGATAGAGCAATGCGGTGGGAAAAACGTATCTGGAATCTCAAAAAATACTTCATTTATTTTGGCAGGTGCAAATATGGGACCGTCAAAGTTGGAAAAGGCGAAACAATTGGGCGTTCCAATCAAAACAGAGAACGAGTTTCTTCAAATGATTGTAGACTCGCCAACAGCAGAAAAGCAGAAATCGGATTATTCAACCCCGATAGAGCAGAGCTTATTTTGATTTTCTGCTCCTAGATCTGACATAAAGCAAGAGTTTTTCCGTATCTTTGTAGCCTGAATTGAAAAGAATCCATGGAGAATATATTTAAAGGCTTCGGGGTCGCATTGATTACACCGTTTCATAAAGATGGTAGCGTGGACTATGCTTCATTAGGCCATTTGGTTGAGATGCAGCTTCGAGAAGGTGTGGACTTCTTTTGTGTATTAGGCAGTACTGCGGAGACACCTTGTTTAAAGAACGAAGAAAAACTACTGATAAAAGACTTTATTGTTAATTTGGTTCACGGCCGAGTGCCTATTCTACTTGGTTTTGGTGACAATTGCACCCGTCAATTGGTAGATGATGCCCGCGGTTTTGATTTTAAAGGCATTGATGGTATACTTTCAGTTTGTCCTTTCTATAATAAACCATCGCAAGAGGGTATATTTCTCCACTACGAGGCATTGGCAAGGGCAGTAAACTTGCCTATTGTAGCGTATAATGTTCCTAGTCGTACGGGAGTCAATATTGAAGCCGAGACAACACTTCGTATAGCTCACGAAATACCGAATGTTGTTGCTATAAAAGAAGCTTCGGGTTGCCTATCTCAGGCAGAGCGTATTCTGGAAGGGCGTCCGAACGGTTTTGATGTGATTAGTGGCGATGATGCTTTGACTTACGAACTGCTTACGCGAGGTGCTGCAGGGGTAATTTCTGTTGTCGGAAATGCTTTGGCTGCTATATTCGGACAGATGGTCCATGATGTTTTTTCTGAGGAGGGTCAACGTGCCAAGGATATCAATGCTCGTTTGAACGAGATTTTCCGTTTATTGTGTGTAGACGGGAATCCAGCAGGCATTAAAGCTTTGCTCTCTTCAATGAGTAAGTGTCAGAACTATCTGCGCTTGCCTTTGACTCCTGCATGTGCTGACACGTGCAGTAAACTGCAAACTGCGGTTAAAGCACTTTAAGTTTAAATCCTTTATTTTACTATTGCAGCGGCTACAACGTTGCATACGATGGAACGCATCCTGGCAGGCGAAGGTCCGTCGTGGGGATGCACGGCGTTGGTAAGCACAATGACGCTGACATCGTTGACTGGGTCAATGACAATGCTGGTTCCGGTGTAGCCAGTATGGTAATAGGTGTCGGGGGAAAGCATGTCGCCGGCGGTATATCCGAGTCCGTGGTTCCATCCCAAGGTACGCCCGAGGGCAGTTTCGTCTTCAGGTACTGTACGCAGCAGTTTGGCAGTCAGTGGCCCAAGAATGCGTTTCCCTTCCCAAGTTCCGCCGTTCTGAAGCATGGCGCAGAAGGTCGCAATATCCTCTGCCGTCGTGAAGAGTCCGGCATTACCGCTGATACCTCCGTTCATGACACGTGCCAGTGGGTCATGGACCTGTCCGTGGAGCACTTGTCCGTTCGTTTGTACTTCGGTGGGAGCAATAGGTACACCGCCCAAGTTCCCAGCATCGGGAGTGTTTACCCAATTGCCGTTGTCGTCGAGCCGACAGGGCAGATAGTCGGTGTTATCCATGCCTAAAGGACGGAATATGTTCTCTTTGGCGAAATCGCGGAGGCTTTTCCCTGTGACATTCTCAACGATATTTTGCAGGGTGATGAAGTTAAGGCAACTGTATTGCGTTTTTGTGCCGGGCTGAAAGTCTCTTCGTCCTTGCGCAATATGATTTATGAGCGCTTTAGGGTTGGGACTGCCAAATTCTTTTTGGAGAGCGGGCACCCCAGCATAGGGAGCGAGACCCGAAGAATGGGTTAACAAATGATGAATGCGGATGGTCTCCTTTTGTTTGCCGTCTTCGCTTTGCCAATCTTTGAATCCGGGGATAAACTGACTGACAGGATCGTTAAGACGAAGGAATCCCATGTCAATAAGTTTCATAATGGAAGTGGCAGTGCAAATAGTCTTTGTACAGGAAGCCATGTCGAACGCCGTATTTGTGGTCATCGCTTCTTTATTAGGCATCACACGGCGGTTACCATAGGCTTTCAGGTAAGCCAGTTGGCCATGGCGCACTACAGCCAGTACTACGCCCGGCGCATTGCCGTCAGCGACGGCTTTATTTATGACACTGTCGCAACGACAGAGGACTTGGCTGTTCAGACCGACGGACTCCGGTTTCACCAACTTCAGCTTGGCCGTCAGCGTGACGCTCGTAAGCGCTATGGTCAAAAGGGTAAGGACGAGTTTTCTCAGCATAATAGGTATCTTTATTTGTTTTCAATCGATGTATGTTTATTCTTTGTAGAGCAAGTAGGGCTTTCGTTGTATTTTGAAGCGTTCCACATCGCCTTGCCATGTTTTTTTTATCTCCTTAGCGTCATATCCTTCGTCAAGCATCCGACGTATGTCTTTCGAACCCATTAGTTTTTCGAAGAATGACGTGAGTACGCGTTTGTCTGTTTGGTTTTGTGCAGAAAGAATCCGATATGCCGTGACCAGATAAGTGAGATCGATGTGTTTACGGTAGAGAGAGTCAAGCGAAAGTTGGCTTAAGTCCTCTCCGAAGCACCACTTGTCCTGTTGTGTAGGCTTTTTTGCGCCGGGCCGGCTTTGAGGCAGGAAACGGAATGTGAAGTTTGTGAACTGTGGATGTCCATATAGTTGGAACGGTTTCTCGGTTCCGCGTCCCACACTTACGTCAGAGGCTTCGAAATAGCAGAGAGACGGATAGAGAAGAATGGACTGGATGTTGGGGAGGTTGGGAGAGGGCGGTACGGGTGGGCTATAGCGCGTGCCATGTGTGTAGTGCTTGCACGGAATAACCGTCAGCCGGCACTTGTGTCCGTCTTTCAGCCAGCCTTCTCCGTTGGCCATCAGCGCAAGTTCGCCCAATGTCAGACCATGTACGACGGGTATTGGCAACCATCCCACTCCCGAGCGCAAAGACATGTCTAAGATGGGGCCGTCTACGAAGTGGCCGTTAGGATTCGGGCGGTCGAGCACAATGACTGGCTTGTCGGTTTCGGCACAAGCGTCCATCAGGCGGCAGAGCGTGACATAGTAGGTGTAATAACGCAGTCCCACGTCCTGAATGTCGGCTACGAGCACGTCATATTCGGGTGCCGAGGCCAAAGCTTTGTCCATGGGCTGGCCATAGAGGGAAACGATGGTGACACCTGTCTTCTCGTCTTTCCCGCTGCCCACACCCTCGCCGGCATCGGCGGTGCCGCGGAAGCCATGTTCGGGACTGAAGATGCAAGCTACGTCAATGCCTTCACGTAACAAAAGATCGAGCACGTGTTCTTTGCCTGCGAGTCCGGTATGATTGCTGTACAAGGCCACACGTTTGCCTTTCAGCATCGGAATGTAGCATTTCGTGCGCAGGTCGCCTGTGATAACCTCTCTGCCATCCTTTGTCCGGCGGGCTTCGAGCGTGACAGGGGCCAGCAACAGGGCGACGGATATAAATAAAAACAGTCTGTGCATAACGTTCTTGTAACAGTTGGAATGTTTCGCCGTACAAAGTTAATGAAAATCTTATAATATGACCGTCGTTTCAAACTTCATTCTTGTCGTACGGGTTGTTGGCAATGCCATGTCGGACTTGGAAATTTTTATGTCAGGCATAGTCCAAAATATGCCGGACATAGTTTTTCACATGTGCGGATTGCGAAATTGTGGAGTGGAAATGATGTTTTCCGTTTATTTATTTGTATCTTTGTAGTCAAACTTGAAAACAATTTTAATCGATAGTTATATGAGAAAATCAATGATTACAATGGCGCTGTGCGTGTTGGCCGCTACGACATCAATGGCCAAGGACTACACAGTGAAGTCGCCCGACCGGAAAGTCGTGGTGACAGTGACTGAGAACGATGGTCTGAGTTATAACGTCAGTTACGAAGACCAGAAGTTGGTGAAAGATTCTCCCATTGGGCTTACACTGAACGTGGGAGGCAAGACTGTATCCGCCAAAACGGTGAAAAAAGCCAAGGAGACGGCTCACAAAGGCAGTATCCAGGCTGTGGTGTATAAGAAAAACGTGGTTGAAGATAACTATAACGAACTGGCGCTGGCCTTGAACGACGGTCTGTCGCTCTTAGTCCGTGCCTACGACGACGGTGCCGCATACCGCTTCGTCTCTGTTCAGAAAAGGGATTACGTGGTCGAATCTGAGAAAGCCACATTCAATTTTGCGGAAGACTGGGTGACGTATATGCCTTACACAAATTCGAGCGGGACGATAGAACAACAGTTCAAGTGTTCCTTTGAAAACACTTACACGCACACGGAACTGTCGAAGTTGGACAAAGACCATTTGTCGTTCATCCCATTCATCGTTGAAGCCGACAATGACATTAAGATAGTGGTGAGCGAGGCCGACTTGGAAGATTATCCGGGCATGTTCGTTCTGAACAAGTCGGGCAAAGCCGGTGTGGAAGGCGTTTTCGCACCCTATCCAAAAAACATAGAGCAGGGTGGACACAACAAACTGCAACTGTTGGTGAAGAGTCGTGAAAACTATATCGCAAAAGGCAAGAAGGGAGTGAAGAATATGCCGTGGCGTGTGCTTAGCATTGCAACGGAAGACAAACAACTGCTCAACGATGATATGGTATATCGCCTGGCATCTCCCAATCGTATCGGTGCTACAAACTGGATAAAACCTGGTAAAGTGGCTTGGGAATGGTGGAACTGCTGGGGTGTTTATAACGTAAACTTTACTTCTGGCATCAATAACGATACTTATAAATACTATATCGACTTTGCATCGAAGTATGGCATAGAATACGTCATCCTTGACGAAGGTTGGGCGGTGAATCTGCAGGCTGATCTGTTCCAAATCATACCCGAGATAGATCTTAAAGGGCTCGTAGATTATGCCAAGTCAAAGAATGTCGGCATTATTCTTTGGGCTGGTTGGTACGCATTCGAACGTGACATGGAACGTGTTTGCAAAGAATACAGCGAAATGGGTGTGAAGGGCTTCAAAGTGGACTTTATGGACCGCGATGACGCACTCATGGTGAGTGAAATCTATAAAGCTGCGGAGGTAGCCGCTAAATATAAGATGTTGCTCGATTTTCATGGCATGTATAAGCCGACTGGAATACATAGAACTTATCCTAACGTGTTGAATTTCGAAGGTGTGGCCGGTTTGGAACAAAATAAATGGTCTAAAATCGAAGAACACGACCAGGTAACCTATGATGTCATCATCCCGTTCGCACGTATGCTGGCCGGTCCCATGGATTACACGCAGGGAGCCATGCTTAATGCCACGCGAAGCGGATATCGTCCCAACTATTACGAACCGATGAGCCAGGGAACCCGCGTTCACCAGTTGGCAGAATATGCTGTTTTCGTTTCACCTCTGAATATGCTTTGTGATAGTCCGACTCATTATGAGAAAGAATCGGAGTGCACCGAATTTATAGCCAACTTCCCTGTTGTTTGGGACGAGACCGTGCCTCTGGAAAGCAAGATTGGCGAATACGTAGCCGTAGCTCGTCGCAGCGGAAATACGTGGTATATCGGCGCAATCAATAATTGGAAAGCACGGTTCCTGACATTGGATGTTTCTAAACTTGGTATAGCCGGTAAAACAGGCGACACGTTTGTTGACGGATACAATGCCGGAAAGATTCCATCGGACTACCGGCGCGAGAATACCGTAATTCCTGCCGACGGAAAGCTGAAAATTCACATGCATAACGGCGGTGGCTATGTGATGAAAGTTTCTAAGTGAGTTTAGTCCAAATGTATTATAATCCACAGGTTACTCCGTAATCTGTGGATTTAAACTATAACAAATAAAGACAGTGAGACGATTAATTATATTGAGTTGTTGTCTCTGTGTACTTATGGTACAAGGCAAGAACACGAAGTTGTCGGAAGTTTCAATTGCACGAGCAATGACGGAACGCCTGATTCCTGCACAGTCTGCAAACATAGTTTACAAGCAGATTGTGACTGACGTGGACTCATTCCTAATTGAAAGCAGCGGTGACAAAGTTTGCATCAGCGGAAACAATGCCAACTCAATGGCAATGGGATTAAACTATTATCTTCAGAACTATTGTTTGACGACAGTCTCTTGGTTTGCGTGCGATCCCATAGATATGCCATCCCATTTGCCTCGTGTGGAGTCGCCAGTCGGAGCCCGGGCAAAAGTAAAGGCCCGTTTCTTCCTGAATTATTGTACTTACGGCTACACAATGCCCTTTTGGAACTGGACAGAGTGGGAGAGATTTATCGACTGGATGGCACTTAACGGTGTCAATATGCCTCTGGCGATTACCGGACAGGAGAGTATTTGGTACAATGTCTGGAAAAAGTTAGGCCTTAAGGACGATGAGATTCGCAATTACTTTACTGGACCAGCTCATCTGCCTTGGCACCGTATGAGTAACATAGATGGTTGGCAAGGTCCTCTTCCTAAAAGTTGGCTTGAGAATCAAAAGAACCTTCAGAAGCGGATTGTTGAGCGCGAGCGCGAACTTGGCATGACGCCTGTCCTCCCTGCTTTTGCCGGACATATACCTGGTGCATTGCGACGCCTGTATCCCGACTTGAAAGCAACGGATGTGTCACGCTGGGCCGGATTTGAGAAAAAGTATAGCTGTACTTTCCTTAATCCACTCGATCCTTTGTTCCCCAAAATCCAAAAGGCTTACCTCCAAGAGCAGACACGTCTTTACGGAACCGATCATATTTATGGTGTTGACCCGTTTAACGAGGTAGATCCTCCGACATGGAAGGAGGATTCTCTGAGTATTATCTCAAGAATGATTTATGAATCGCTGACTTCAGTGGATAAAGAGGCGCGTTGGCTTCAGATGGGGTGGCTCTTCCATTATGATGCCGCTCACTGGACTCAACCTCGTGTCAAAGCTCTGCTGCGTGGTGTGCCCCAAGACAAACTTATCATGCTCGATTACTTTTGTGATGCAAACGAAGTTTGGAAAAAGACGGAGAGTTTCTATGGTCAGCCGTTCATATGGTGTTATCTTGGAAACTTCGGGGGAAATATTCATTTGAATGCCGATTTTGATGGCCTCAGTAGTAAGATAAAGAATACGTTTAGTCAAGATAGTACAGGCAATTTCTTTGGTATAGGCTCGACGTTAGAGGGTTTCGATGTGAACCAATGTGCTTTTGAGTTTGTGCTGGGCAAAGCTTGGAATCTGCCTGTTTCGGATGACGAATGGATTCTCCGACTTGCTGACCGTCGTTACGGTGAAGTGAATGCCCAGGTCCGTGATGCCAGATCCTTGTTGCGATGGCATGCTCCCGAAGGTGATTGTTCGGCTGTGACGCAGAATCCTGTGTTGAAGAGTCAGAACTTTACGTTTATGAAAGAGAAATCTTGTATGCTGGAATTGCAAGCTCTGCGTAAACTACTCAGTGTTCCAAACACCGGACGTGATGCTTACGTGTTCGATGTGGTCAATTTGGGGCGCGATCTCCTGGGATGGAAATTCAGAGAAGCACGTGACCGTTTGATAGACGCATATGAAGCGAAGAATCTCAAAGATGCGGAGCGCTATGCCGGACTTATGCGTGACTTACTTTGTGATGTGGACGCGTTACTGGCTTGTCATTCCACTTTTTCTTTGGAATCGTGGATTGAAAAAGCGCGTAAATTTGGAACGACATCCGATGAAGCCGATTATTATGAGGAGAATGCACGTACGTTAATCACTGTTTGGGGCGGTTCTCTACTGGATTATGCACGCAGAGATTGGTGTGGTCTGGTGAGTACCTATTATGCGCCCCGTTGGGAGAACTTTATGAACGAAATCATTAGTGCTATTAAGGAGAATCGCCAGTATGACGGCGGCAAAGTGGGAGAGCAGAACAAGACTCTCAATTGGAATTTCATTAAACCTTCGACTCCGGTGCACTATTCTCCGAAACAAGATGGCGTAAAGCTCTGCAAGCAGTTAATTAAAAAGTATTTCGGTGACGAATAGTCCATATACATCAGCGAAAACCCCTCATGTCTTTTGCATGAGGGGTTTTATCTTGCTCAGTAATTGCTGTCGTAATGATAAAAGGTCACCTTGTTAAAGGTGTATTCGCTAAAAGTCGAAGAGCGAGCCATATGTCAAGGACGAAGACTCTGTTTCGGGCTCCGAGTCTTCTTTTGATTCGTCCTGAGTCGGCTCTTCGGGCAATTCCTGCGATTGTGTGTCAATCTCTTCGGCTTGTTCCTGAGGCAATACTCCGTAATCTTCAAATTGTAGTTCTTCATCTTCCGACAAAGTCTCGGTTAGGGCTTCAATGGGGCGATATGTACCGTTCAACAACTGTACCCGGTAGTCAATTTGTCGTTTGTACTCTTCTTTTTCTTTATCAGAAAGGAACGAATAATCAATGAGCAGATACACACTAACCGGTAATTCTGTGAAAGATTTGAGTAAGCGTGTGACACGTTCTTCACGCAATCCGATCATCGAGGCAAAAAGTTTGAAATCTTCAATACAGGGATGACCGGTTTCCACATAAAAACCACTCTTTTTGAAATCTGGCGAGAATTCTCGGGGTTGTGAGTTGTTAAGTCCGCGAATGATGGCCGAATTTATGAAATCGCGTGCCGGAACCAGCTGATAGTCTCCCGGATGAGGCTCATAGATGGAGAAAGAATGGAGGTCGCAGCTTTCATTACAGAAAATGTAATTGAAAACAAGCATTACGAAAAAGCGTTCCAAAGCAACGGGCCATGCAGGAGCAATCTGTTTGATAACCGAAGCCACTTCCAACCATGTAATGCTATCATATAACGGCTGTTCTTCGCTGATGTCCATGATGGAAGCAATATCTTTGGTCCGTTTTCCCTGATAGACTCTTGCTTGGCTGTATTGGGTCACATAGAGCGGTTCGTTGTTCTGTGTGAAACAAAGTCCGTTCAGAGCTGTCTGAATGCTATAAATCTGAGATGCAATCTGCATCGTCAGATGTTTGTTGGCAGCAATGGGAAACCGCTTCCCGTCTGCCGTAGACATGGTTCTCTCCAAACGATGACTCGGAGCCTGCTGTTTTCTACACAGACGCATGCTTCCACGAACCAGTAACGCGGGCATAGAATCACGTTCCTCTGCCCAAGGAAAGGTTATCACGGGATTAGCTTTGTGCCCGCTGAACAGATATTTGATTGCTATCGGCGAATAACCGTCGTAGCCGCTTGCCAGAGTGGCCGGACAAATGTTTTTCGTAGTCATAATTTTGCGATGGTTTGTTTAATGTTAGCTGAAAGTTCCAGTCCCAACACGACAAATAGCTTCTCCACAGTATTGATTGCGGGATTGCCTTGCCCACGTTCAATATCCTTTACTGTAGCTAGTCCTACGCCGGCTATTTCTGCCAGATCGTCCTGCGAAATACGCAGCTCGGCTCGGCGGTCTTTGATAACTTTACTCAAATTCATGTGATTCAAACTTTAAGTTACCCTGCAAATGTAATCATTTTTGTTGAATGAAGCAAGAAATAAGTACATTTTGTTATACTGATACGATATAGGGCGCTCCATGTCTGATATGGAACGCCCTATGTGGGATA
>CAMZHB010000024.1 GCA_947306605.1 uncultured Prevotellaceae bacterium
CTTGTCAGGCGGGAATGTCGACACGTAGCCGGCGCGGCTGGCGTGGCCCGTCACATAGCACGACGTGGTAGGTGCCGAGTCGCCGATGGGCGAGTCGCTGCAGTTGGTGCGAACCGTACCGCACAGATACGGGTCAATCAACAGATTCGGCTTGGTAGGGTCGTTGTAAAACTGCATCCAACGGGACAGCGACACAGTGCTGAGACTCGTGCCGTCAGTAACCAGAAGGATAATGTTTTTCACCGGTTTCACTTTCTCGGGCTTGATGGCTGCTGGGGCATTTGCCGTCAGCAGGAGTGCCGAGAGGACTAATAAGATGGTTTTCTTCATTAGGGATTTATTATATTATTTTCGTTTATTCGATGACTGTTCCAGTTCCAGGCTGTGTCAACTGGTCGGCACGGGTAATGACCACACGGGAAACGCCGGCCTTCAATGCGGCAAAACTGTTCTCCAACTTCGGTAACATGCCGCCTTGCACCGTGCCGTCAGCTTTCAGTTGGGCGAAATCGTCGGCACTGATGTGCGGAATGACCGAGTCCTCGTCATCGGCATTGGCCAGCACACCGCGCTTCTCGAAGCAGAAGGTCAACGTCACGTCGTAGCGTCCGGCCAAAGCCTTGGCCGTTTCTCCTGCCATAGTATCGGCATTGGTGTTGAGCAGTTGGCCTTGTCCGTCGTGGGTCAGCGGGGCGATGACAGGCACCGTGCCATCTTCGATAAGCAACGCTAGGGCATCGGTGTTAACATGGTCCACATCACCCACAAACCCGTAATCGACCTGAGTGCCGGTACGGCGGTGAGAGCGAATGACGTCCATGTCGGCGCCAGTCAGTCCCAGGGCTTTCACACCCAAAGCGCCCAGTCGGGCGACCACGCGCTTGTTTACCAATCCGGCATAAACCATAGTCACCACTTCCAGCATCGTCCCATCGGTCACACGGCGTCCGTCCACCATACGGGTCTCAATGCCCAAACGTGTTGCCATGGCAGTAGCCGAACGTCCGCCACCGTGCACCAGCACTTTGCGGCCGGGCAACGAGACGAAGTCGCGCAGCAAGGCTACCAGCGAGGATTCCTCCTCGACAATCTTGCCGCCCACCTTGATAATATTCAGCTGCTCTTTCATTTCCGTGCAAAGTTACGAAAAAACGAGCGCAGAGAAAGAATAGAAAACAAAGTTTCTTTTTATAGTTTCACACTCGAGATGTCGACAAGACCGTTCACGATGGCGTAGATGGTAAGCGCAGCGGGAGAGTGAATCTGGAGTTTACGTGCAATGTTGCGGCGATGGGTGGTGACGGTGTTTACCGAGATACACAAGCGATCGGCTATCTCCTTATTCAGCAAACCTTGCGCCACACCAATGATAATATCCTTCTCCCGGTCGGAAAGAGTTTCTGTGCTGCCCTTGCCGCTTTGGAAAACCACTGACGTGATATTCTTGGAAACATTGTTCTGTCGGGTCATTTGTTCCAGGCGCTTGATGGCCGGAACAAAGATATTGTCTTCGACCTCCGCATGCTGGCGCAGCCACTCTTCATTGTTATAGATATCATAAAGCGTTGCAGTCAGTTTATTGTTGTGGTCGACATCGGCTGGCAGATACTTTATTATCATGAGTTTCAATTCGCGCAATTTCTTGTCGGCCTGTTCATGATGCTTCGAGAAAGTCTCAATGTTGTAATCGCTCTTGGGATGGCCCTCAAGCAATGACTCAACGTAAGGGAAAAGTGTCTTTTCCTCGTACTTCATATGACGGCACACCTCTTGGGTATACTCATCATAGAACTTCATGATAAGCATACCTAAAGGTTCGCTCTCGTTGATGCTGTCCTGCAGTTCGCGACGGATAAAAGGCAACTGGAAATCGAGGTAATAGGTGTGACTGGCCTTCAGATAGTGCAACAAAGTGGGAACACTGATTTGGTCGTCATCATCAAAGTTGGCGAAGCCGTTGATCGTGTAATTGACCACGGCCAGGAAGGTATAGGTATCCACCCCGTTCAGCTCGCACGTCTCACTGACCGTCATGTCACCAAAGCCGAGCTTGATGCCAAACGAGCCCAACGCCTGCAACACACTGTAGTTATCCTTGATCAGCGTTATCATCTTGTCGCTGGCCTCATACATCTTCTGATTTTTCATCTTCGTACTCTCTTTCTTAACTATCGTCAGTTATTGATTGCAAAACTAGGCATTTTCCTCCAGATATGCAATAACCAAAAGTGGGTATTTGAAGAGCAGCGTGGTACAGGATGCCGCAAAACCCTTGTCCCAACTGATTTCATTATTTTTAAGTATTGTGGAGTTTGCCACGACTCCGTACTTTTGCAACGTGATTTGAAACCCATCACGAAAAGTATTATGAGGAAGTATTTTTATTTAATAGTAGTGTTGGCCGCTGTCTTTACGACAGCCGAAGCACAAACGAGTACAGCCGACAGTGTGACTCAGTATGCGCGAGAGAACAGACTGAACATAGGCGGTTATGGCGAGATGACCTATACGCGCAATTTCTACAGTGACAACCAGTACCGCTACCGCAATCCGAAGAAGTATAAGGATGACCCTTCTAACGGCCGTTTTGATATTCCGCATGCTGTGATTTATCTGAACTACGACTTCGGAAAGGGATGGAAGATGGGTACGGAGATTGAGTTTGAACACACCGGAACGGGCAGTGCTATTGAAATTGAAGCTGACGAAGGCGGTGAATATGAACACGAGATTGAAAAGGGCGGCGAGGTGGAACTTGAGCAATTTTGGATTGAAAAGACATTTGCTCCGTGGGCCAACCTGCGCCTTGGGCATATCGTAGTACCCGTGGGACTGAACAATGCGCGTCATGAGCCACTCAACTTCTTCACCGTCTATCGTCCCGAAGGCGAAAGCACCATTCTGCCGAGTACGTGGCACGATACGGGCATCAGTTTCTGGGGTGTAAACGATCAGTTCCGCTACGAAGCCCAGATGGTCGCCGGTCTGAATGCCATGCTGTTCAGCCGCGACGGTTGGGCCCATGGGGCTGCCGGTTCGGCGTATGAGTTTAAGCCGGCCAACAAGTATGGCTTTGCCGTGCGAGGCGACTGGTACGCTACAACAGGCCTACGCGTGGGACTGAGCGGTTATGCCGGGCAGGCGATGCACAACACGTACCCCAACGAAATGGAGGGAAACGGAAAGACATATAATAAGGTAAAGGCCAACGTGTTCATCGGGTCTGTGGATGTTACACTGGGCCGGTGGAACTGGATATTACGCGGTCAGGCCGACTATGGTTACATCTCGGATACGCCCCTGCTGAACGCTGCCAAACTGAATGCGCCCAAGTCGTCGCCCTACAACAAGACGTCAGTGGGCAAGAACGCCATAAGTCTGGGTGTGGAAGCCGGCTACGACGTATTCTCACAAATAGCGAAACTACACAACGACCGGCAGAAACTCTATGTCTTCGGACGCTACGAATACTACAATTCCTATGTACCCACTCACGGACAGAGCAATTATGACTTCACAAAACGTTCGTGCATTGCGGCCGGCGTGAACTATTTCCCCCTGCCACAGGTGGCTGTGAAGGCACACTGGTCGAACCGTCTGCTGAAGTCGCAGTACAACAATGAGCCTTCCATCAATCTGGGCGTAGCTTACCAAGGCTTTTTCCTTTGAAAACAGTTAAACCATAATTCCATAAACATGAGAAAAATTTTTAAGTATCCGCTGCTCTTTGCAGCAGCGATGACACTGGCGACGAGCATGACCTCGTGCAGTGACAGTGACGATGACAACGGTGACCGGGTAAAGGAACAGAACGAAGCCCTCGAGGCCGTGACAAAACAGTATCTGAATGCCGTGGTTTACCCCACTTACACTGGTTTGGCCAACAGCGCCGACGAATTGTACAACCTGATTTATGCCTTGAAAAACAAGGTAAAGGGCGGGAAAACAGCCACGCAGGCCGAAGTGGATGCCATTTGTGCGAAGTATAAGGAAGCCCGTAAGTACTGGGAGCAGAGCGAAGCCTTCCTCTATGGCGCCGCCACCGATTTCGACATTGACCCGTGGATTGACACGTGGCCATTGGAAGTGGACATTCTGGCCAAGGACTTGAACGACGACAAGATTGTGACCCGTCTGGACCAAGCCGCCAAAGACGGAAACGTGGCTTTCGTCACGCCCGAGAACCGCGGCTTCCATGGCATCGAGTTTATCTTCTTCCGCGACGGAAAGAACCGCAACGTGGCCATCTTCAATAACGACGCGGTGGAAAACTACACCTACAAAGGCGAAGCGTATTTCAAAGGCATGAATGTTACGGGCAAGGAAGAAATGGCCTTTGCCGCTGCCGTGGCTGCCGACTTGCGCGACAAGGTGTACCAGTTGGAAGTGGCATGGAAAGGCAATACGGCTTCTGCCTCCCATGTGGCCCGCGTGAACGAATGCAAGAAAAACAAGGCTGCAGACAACTACGAGACCTTGGCTGCCAGTGGCCTGTCATATGGCGCCGACCTTCTCAACGTAGGTGTGGGCAAGAGTTACAGCACGTGGAAGAAAGTGATGGAAACCATTTTTGTGGGAGGTTGTTCCAACATTTGTGCCGAAGTGGCCGACCAGAAGATGGGCCAGGCCTACCGTTCGGCCGTCGGCCAGGCTGAAACACACGAAGACGAGGAAACGGGCGAATTGGTGGAAGACGACCCCAACTACATTGAGTCGCCCTACAGCTACAATTCGTTCGCAGATTTCAAGGACAACATCCTGAGCATCCGGAACAGCCTCTACGGTAACGTCGGGACAGAGGGATGGGCCGAACAGTCCATCATGGCCTATTTGAAAAAGTACCTGCCCGCCCAGGCTTATGAAATGCAAGTCAAGTTGCAGTCTGCGTTGAAGGCTCTGGACAACTGTCTGGCCGCAAAGCAGGCTTTCGTGCAGAATCCGGGGGCTACTTATGTGAAGGAAGCCATGGACAAAATCACGGCATTGGACGATTGCCTGAACAATGTGTCACGCGAATTGCTCAAAAACTAATTGAAAAGAAACAGATGTATGAAACAGTTAAGTAAAGCCGTTATTTTCTTTGCCTGTACGGCACTGTTGTTTGGTGTTTCGGCCTGCTCGGACGACGACCCGAACGTAATCAGCACCACAGATGAAGACGACTACAGGTATGTGGGCCAGAAGGTAGGCAACTTTTTGGCAGAAGAGTGGTTTCCCGGCGGAGAACTGGGAACTACGGGTAACACGGCCGCAGGGTGCTACGAAGACGAAACGCCTGCCATCCACGACGCTGACTTGATGTCGGCCTTCCTGCGCGGCGAGATGTTGTTTGAGCACGATTTCACGTCCAACAGCACCGCTTCGTTCGGTGGTCTGGGCCCGGCCTATGTGCGCACGTCCTGCATTGCCTGTCATCCGGGCTATGGCCATGGCAAACGCGTGGAAAGCTATCTGGCCGACCTGCGCGGCAACGGCTATCTGCTGGTGGCCTATCATCCTGTGGACGGCCTGAACAGCGACGACGGCCCGTACATCGGCGAGGTGACGGGCATGCCCCAGACAAAAGCCGTCTATCCGTTCCTTCCGCCCATAGACGAAAAAGGCATTCACCTGAAGTGGCTCGCCTTGGACCGCATGGAGAGCGGACTGCCCATGACATTCCCCGACGGGGAGCGCTATGAGCTCATTTATCCTGAACTCAGCATTGACGTGGAAGCCTTCAACACTGAACCGAAGCCCTCGAACCTGGCCTTCCGTCTGGAGTCGACCATCGGACTGTATGGCACGGGACTGCTGGACGCCATCCCCGAAGACTCGCTGAAAGCGCAGTACCAGAAGACCGCCGCTTACTTCAAGAATGCCGGCATGAACGTGAGCGACTACGTCAATCCGAACTTCTGGGATGCAGTCGCCAACGACTGGGCCGCCGGGGCCTGGTATACCCTGGCCGACGGCACCAAGCGCATCAAGCGCTTCACCTATGCCATGACACGTGCCTCGCTGCAGGACGGCGCCGGAGCCAATGCCATGTGGAACATCCCCAACGTGAGCCGCAGCGACCGCCCGAAACTCTACACCACGGCGGCCTGGGCCACGGCCATGTCGAAGAACCCCGACGTGATTGCCAGAATCAAAGCCGACCCGAAGTCGCCGTACTATAACGACGGTACCGACGAAGGCATCGCTGCCGCCGTAAAGACGCTGCTCGACCCGAACACCAACCAGTTCGACAATGCCTACCACAACTTCAAGCCGGAGATGAGCGACGACAACTTCTGGCAATACATGGTGTGGCACCGCGGACTGGCCGTGCCGCGCGCCCGCGACCTGAACGACGCCGTGGTGCAGCGGGGTAAACAACTGTTCAACGAAATGGGTTGTGCCAGTTGCCACCGCGCCAAGTGGCAGACGGGCGACGACAACTATTGGACTCCGGCCATGATAGTGAAAAACGGGCTCAGCCTGCCCAAGTATCCCAACCAGACCATTTATCCCTACACCGACATGATGCACCACCGCCTTTACATGAAGAACGGCATCCACGGCAGCTGGTGCCGCACCACCCCGTTGTGGGGACGCGGCCTCTCGCGCGCCAACACGGGAGCGGAAGACCGCCTGCACGACTGCCGCGCACGCAATGAAGTGGAAGCCATCATGTGGCACGCCTACAGCAAGAAGAGCGACGCCTACGTTTCCACAGAGAAGTTCTACAAACTCTCCAAGAAAGACCGTGACGCCGTGGTGAAATTCCTGAAATCCATTTAACGGCATAACCACAAGAAAGATTCCAACACTGGCCCCGGCATCGACAACGGGGCCAGTTTTTTGTAACTATCCCTCAAAAAGCTCGCCTTTTTTGATATTTCGCCCAAAGGAGCCAGACTTCGGAGCGCAAAGACGGCGTTTCGGAGCGCAAAGGCGGCGTCTCAAAAATTTGAGACGCCGCTTCTGATTTTCTTTATTTGGCAGCCGCCAAATGAAAAACCGTATTTTTTCTCTGTATGCACTCATTTATTCGTAATTTTGCATTGTAAATTGAGGTAATATGGCCTTCGGGGAAATGCAAACCGTCTATGCAGGACTGGACATCGGCTCCACTACCATCAAAGCTGTGGCTACGGATGGGAGCGGACGTGTGGTGTTTTCGCGTTACGAACGTCACGGGGCACGCATCAGCGAGAAGGTGGGCGCCATGCTGACGGCCCTGGGCGAGACGGTAGGCGACGTGCCCGTGAGTCTCACGGTGACGGGAAGCATCGGCATGGGTCTGGCGGAACGCACGGGATTGCCTTTCATCCAGGAAGTGGTGAGCGCCACACGGTATATGCACGAGCAGCATCCGGAAATTACGACAATGATCGACATCGGCGGCGAGGATGCCAAGGTGGTGTTCTTCCGCGAAGGCCAGAGTCCCGACCTGCGCATGAACGGCAACTGCGCCGGCGGCACGGGAGCGTTCATCGACCAAATGGCCATATTGCTCGACGTGAGCATTGACGACCTGAACCGTCTGGCGCTGCAGTCGGAGCGCATCTATCCCATTGCCTCGCGGTGCGGCGTGTTCTGCAAGACCGACATCCAGAACCTGGTGGCCAAGAACGCCTCGCGCGCCGACATCGCCGCCAGCATCTTCCACGCCGTGGCGGTGCAGACGGTAGTGACCCTGTCGCGCGGCAACACCATCGGTGGCCCGGTGCTCTTCTGCGGCGGCCCGCTGACGTTCATCCCGGCCCTGCGCCACGCCTTCGCCGACTATCTGGGACTGGACGACGGCGCCATTGTGCTGCCGCGCCACAGCGAACTCATCCCGGCCTGGGGCGCCGCCATCGAGAGCCGCCACCACGGGGAGCAGACACTGCGCCTGTCGGAACTGACGGAACGGCTGCGACAGGCTCCCACGTCGACATACGAGGGCAGCCGCCAGCTGACGGCACTGTTCAGCAGTGAGGAAGAACGCCGGGTATGGCAACAGGAAAAATTGCACCACCGCATTCCCACAGCCTCGCTTACGGCAGGGCATCACGAGGTGACGCTCGGCATCGACTCGGGCTCGACCACGACGAAAATTGTGGTGCTCGACGACCAGGGGCGTCTTCTCTACAGTTTCTATTCTCCCAACCGCGGCAACCCCATCGGCACCGTGGCCGAAGGCCTGCGCGCCCTGCAGAACCAATGTGAACAAGCGGGCGCCGAACTGACCGTAGTGGGCAGCCAGTCGACAGGATACGGCGAGGACCTCATCCAAGTGGCCTTCGGACTGGACGGCGGCATCATAGAAACCATCGCCCATTACGTGGCGGCGCGACACATACGCCCCGAGGTGAGTTTCATCCTCGACATCGGTGGTCAGGACATGAAGGCCATCTTTGTGGAACAGGGCGTCATCAATCATATCGAAATCAACGAAGCCTGCTCCTCGGGCTGCGGCACCTTTATTGAAACCTTCGCCAAATCCATGGGCTACACCGTGGAACAGTTTGCCGACGCCGCCTGCAACGGCCACCGTCCCTGCGACCTCGGCACACGCTGCACCGTATTCATGAATTCAAAAGTGAAACAGGTGCTGCGCGAAGGAGCTACCATCGGCGACATTGCCGCCGGACTGTCCTATTCCGTCATCAACAACTGTCTTCACAAGGTACTCAAGTTGAAAAACACGCGCCAATTGGGCAACCACATCGTGGTGCAGGGCGGTACGATGCACAACGACAGTGTGACACGGGCCCTGGAGATTCTGACAGGAAAGGAAGTTTACCGCAGCGACCGCCCCGAACTGATGGGGGCTTACGGTTGTGCACTCCATGCCCGGCGGCACCGTTCGCAAGGCACGTCGCTCGGCGAAATGACGGCGTTGGCCCAGTTTGAAACCAAAACCCTCCAGTGTCACGGGTGCGAGAACAATTGCCTGGTCAACCGCTATACCTTCCGCAACGGCGACCACTACTTCTCGGGCAACAAGTGCGAACGCATTTTCACCAATAAGGGAAATCAGACCGGAACGGGTACAAACATGTATACCGAGAAACTCCGTTTGCTTTTCGACCGCACTCCGGCCGTGCCCTTGCCTGCCGACGCACCGACCATCGGTCTTCCGCGAGCCCTGGGAATGTACGAAGAATATCCCTTCTGGCATACGCTCTTCACCCGCTGTGGGCTGCGCGTGGTGTTGAGTGAAGCGTCCACTTACCGGCAATACGAAAGCGGCGTGCGTTCTGTCATGAGCGACAACATTTGTTTCCCCGCCAAACTGATGCACAGCCATATCCTCAACCTGCAGGAGCAGGGCGTGGACCGCATCTTCCTGCCCTACGTGGTCTATGAGCGCCAAGGCCAGGGGCAGAACAGCTACAACTGCCCCGTCGTGACGGGTTACTCCGACGTCATACGCAGTGCCATGGATCTTACCGTGCCCGTGGACTCGCCGGCCATAACTTTCAAGGACCCCAAGGCCCTGCGCCGTCAGGTGAAAGATTATCTGGCCACGCTCGGTGTCCGTCCGCGCAAGGCCGGCATGGCTTTGAAAGCCGCCCTCGAAGCCTACGCCGAGTTCGAAAGCGAGGTGGCCCGTCTTAACCGCGAAACTTATGAGAAAGCGCATGCCACAGGACGGCTGACCATACTGCTGGCTGGGCGGCCTTACCACAGTGATCCGCTCGTGCAGCACAAACTCTCCGATATGGTTTGCGCCCTAGGTGCGGACTGCATTACCGACGACGTGGTGCGTGGCATGGACATTGACATCAGCGACGTTCACTTCATGTCGCAATGGGCCTATCCCGAGCACATCCTGAAAGCCGCCAAGTGGGCAGCGCAGCAGGGTCCCGACGTACAGTTTGTGGAACTCACTTCCTTCGGTTGCGGTCCCGATGCCTTCATGCTCGACGAAATACACGGTTTGCTGCAACGCCACGGCAAAGCTCTCACACAACTCAAGATAGACGATGTATGCAACGTCGGTTCGCTCAAGCTCCGCGTGCGCTCCGTAGTGGACAGCCTGCGCCTCAACCAGTGGAACGGCGAGACACACGACAGCGACATCCGGTTCTCGACGAAGCCTTTCGTTACTACCCCCGTGTTCACTGAAGAAGAGCGCCACCGGCGACGAAAAATCATTATTCCCTATTTTACCAGTTTCATCACTCCGCTCATTCCTTCGTTCATGAAAGTGGCCGGCTACGACGCCGAAGTACTGCCGCTGAGCGACCCGCAGTCGGGCGACCTCGGCCTGCAATTCGCCAACAACGAGGTGTGCTATCCCGCCACCCTCATCGTGGGCGACATCGTGAAAGCTTTCCGCAGCGGCCGCTACAATCCCGACACCACCACGGCACTCATCACCCAGACCGGTGGCCAATGCCGCGCCAGCAATTACATCTCGCTCATCAAGAAAGCCCTGGTCGAAGCCGGCTATGCCCAGGTGCCCGTAGTGTCGCTCAGCACATCGAGCAATCTCCGGAATCTGCAACCGGGCTTCCGCATCCACTTCCGCCGGCTCATTCCCATCGCCCTCAGTGCCATTCTCTACAGTGACGCCATTGCGAAGATGTACTTTGCCGCGGCACCCCGTGAGCGCGAGCCGGGTCAGGCCGCCCGCCTGCGCGACAAATATCTGGACATGGCCCGTTCGCCCATCGAGCGCAACCAGAGCCGCGAGCTCCTGTCCTATCTGCCCGCCGCCGCCAAAGACTTCGACCGCATCAGCCTCGACCGCGACTGTCCGCGAGTGGGTATCGTCGGAGAGATATTTCTCAAATTCAACCCCTACGCCCAGCGCGGCCTTACGCAATGGCTCGTGGACCGGCATTTTGAGGTCGTTGCCCCCGTGCTGCTCGACTTCTTCCTGCAGAGCTTTGTCAACCAGGATGTGAAGCGCCGCACCCGTGTGGAACGCCAGCGCGTGCCCCGCATCGTCAGCCGCACACTCTACCGGCTGGTGCGCTACCGCATCAACCAGGTCAACCGCGCCTGTGCCGCCTACCGCTATTACCAACCCTTCGGCGACGTGTACACGTTGGCACAGAATGCCCGCGAGGTCGTGAGCCTCTCCGCCCAGTTCGGCGAAGGCTGGCTCCTCCCCGGCGAGGTCGCCACACTGGCCCGCGAAGGCGTGCGCCACGTGGTCAGCCTGCAACCGTTCGGATGCATTGCCAACCACATCATCGCCCGCGGTGTG
>CAMZHB010000025.1 GCA_947306605.1 uncultured Prevotellaceae bacterium
GCTCTGATTGCACTGTTGGCTGTGGCTTCTTATATTGCACTCTACCGACGTGACAAGAACCGTGGTGATGTTGTCGGCCAGCGAATCAAAGGTGCGAGCCGCTTATCGATGAATCGTATGAAGCAAGCCAAAAAATTGATGTCGGAAAACCGTACTGATGCATTCTATGAAGAGACTCATCGTGCCTTAATGGGTTATTTGGCTGACAAACTCAACATTCCTTTGGCGGAATTCAGTAAAGAAACGGTACGTAATCGTGCTGAAGAGCGTCAGATTCCTCTTGACAAAATCGAGACTTATTTAGATTTGCTCGATTCCTGTGAAATGTACCGTTATTCCAAGGATAAGGCACAGAATGAGTCTCCTATGTCGCTCTATCAGCAAGCTATTGCGATGATAATCCAAGTTGAATCAGTATCTAAGAAGAATAAAAAATGACACTGCATAGATTCGTTATTATAGTTGCGATGTTTGTATGCACAAGTGGCTTTGCTGCGGCTGCATCTCATGAATTGCTTCCCCAAGAATTGAAAGCGACGGCTGACAGTCTGTATGCGGCACAACAATATGAAGCTGCAGCCAATCTATATGAGAAATTGTGCAAAGAAGGTGAGAGTGCGGAGGTATTATATAACTTGGGAAATGCTTATTATCGGATGCACGATTTAGGTCATGCGATACTGAACTATGAACGAGCCGCCAAGTTGTCTCCAAGTGACGGTGACATTCGTTTTAATTTGTCATTAGCACGCGGAAAAACGATTGACAAAATTGAATCGCCGGATAATTTCTTCGTAAATGGCTTTAAGTCGGTGATTAATCGATATACGTCCGATAGTTGGGGCCGTGTAGCCATCGGTGCATTTGTCTTAATGTGTCTGATGTTTCTTTTGTACCGTTTTTCGTCGCGTATGTTGCTGCGTAAAATTGGTTTCTTCGGGGCCATGGTGCTTCTGTTGTTTGTTATCATGGGAAACGTCTTCGCTTACTTTCAGAAGAAAGATGCCATGGGCGGCACGACGGCCATAGTAATGAATGTGTCGGAGATAAAGAGCTCTCCATCGGAAAGCGGGTCAACGTTGTTTAAACTGCACGAGGGAACAAAAGTAACGGTATTAGACAATAGCATGAGAGAGTGGGCTAAAATTGTGATTTCAGACGGTAAAACGGGTTGGATTCACAAGGACAGCATGGAGAAAATTTAATGTTGCCGAAACGATAACTGATCATGCTGACGATGGATGAGATATTATCACTGGACCGACAGATTACATTATTCCTAAATGGCTCGGACTCGTCATTTATGGACTATGTAATGCTACAGGCAACGGCTACGGTTACGTGGATACCTGTTGGTCTGCTGTGTTTGTGGATTATATATAAGCACACGTCGTTCAGAAATTTGCTTGTAGTGCTTTTGTTTTTAGCCTTGTGCCTTATTATTTCAGACCAGACTTCTTGTGCTCTGTTCAAACCTATGTTCAGACGTTTCCGTCCCACTCATGATCCCCTTTTAGCTGGTTTAATCGATGTTGTTAACAATTATCGTGGCGGGCGTTACGGATTCTTTTCGGCGCATGCTTCGAATACATTGACAATAGCCATATTCTTTTGCAAGATTTTCCGTCATAAAATCGTTACTCTCCTATTTATGAGTTGGGTTCTCCTGAATTGTTACACGCGTGTCTATCTAGGCGTCCATTTTTTCGGAGATATTGTTGTCGGACTCTGCTTTGGGGTGCTCTGGGGCCATCTTATGTATTGGTTATACGAGAAATACTTTGAACCACGTCCTTTCCGTGCATCACAAGGCGCATGTACAATTAAAGGATATCCCATTCGCGAGATGAAATGGCTTTCCTGGGCCATCGTAGCTACATATGCGGCAATACTGATTATAGCTTTCGTGTGGTCAGGCCTGACATAAAAACGTAAGAACCTGTTTTGGATTCTTACGTCTCTGCATTAGTTATTCCCAACTGCGAACAGTTTCGTGAAAGCCGGGGGAAAGGGTGTCTCAAATTGCATCATTTTCCCCGTAATCGGGTGTTTGAAAACCAAGAGAAAAGCATGCAGCCCGAGACGATTGATTGGATTGTCGTCAGGGCGGCCGTATTTCCGGTCACCTACGACTGGGTGTCCTATAACTTGCATGTGAACGCGAATTTGGTTCTTCCGTCCGGTTTCAAGCTTCAGTTCGACGAGTGAATAATTGCCTTTGCTGTCTAAAGTCCAATAATGCGTTATGGCACGTTTGCCTCCGTTGTCGGTAGGGCTGCTATAGGTGTGGAAAGCTTTGTTATCCTTCAGCCAAGAGTCGACGGTGCCTTGTTTTTCCTCCATTATTCCACTGACAACAGCTACGTATCTTCTGTCAAAGACCAATTCGCGCCAGTGTTTGTCAAACAATTGTTGAACCTCTGTTGTTTTTGCGAAAATCATTAATCCGGATGTCTCCCTGTCAAGGCGGTGTACGACGTGGGCATTGCAACCTCGTCTCATTTTTTGAAAGTAATCGTCGAGCAAAGTTTTGACACACAACCCCGTAAAACCACTTTGCATGGAAACAATCCCGGCTTGTTTTTCAATAACTACGAGCCATTGGTCCTCATATACGATTTTTACGAAAGAATTTCCCGCAAGCGGGTCGCGCTGATGCTTCAAGATGTCAACATGCATACCTTTCTTCAACGGATAGTCGAATTGCGTGACGGCATGCCCGTTAACGAGAATGCATTTCTTCTGTAAGCACAACTTAAGTTTGTTTTTGCTCAGCGTTTTTGAATTCTCGATTAAATAGTTAAGCAAATGGTCCGGTTTATCTACAATAAAGGTTTCGCGAAAATCCGACTTATAATTTTTTTTGTCCATCTTGCGAGATTCTATATTTGAGATACGAAACGTTACATTTGAGATGAATGGTGGTGGGTCCTTGTTGTCATTCTACATCAGGTTTCATGACAACGCCAAGACTCTTCCGCCCGTCCATTTTCACGATTAGTGGTTTCTCAAAATGAACAAGGCGCAAAAATTGGCTCTCCCACGTGGCCGCATGTTGGTTCAGGAAGTCTTCATCAAACCATCCGTCACCGCGATATGGGTTTACGGTGAAATAACCTACGCCAAAGCTCGTCATATTCTGGAAAAAGTGAGTCCCTTGGCTTGGTTCAATTTGATAATTCTTCAACCCGCACTCTGTTATAACGCCCGCATTGCTTATATTAGCCCACTTGACGGGAATTCCAAGGAAGCTGTCGCTGCTTCCCCAGCGTCCTGGACCGATAAGAATGTAGTTGCGGCCTTCATCAAAGAACTTGCGGTTGATTTTCTCAATTTCGTATGCGATATTCTGGTTGTTGGTATTACTGAACTGGTTACTCTTAACATATAACACGTCATGAATGTCGGTCATTATCCCATGTCCGAGCACACTGGTAGAACACAGTATCGTGTCTTCCTTATTTATAACGCTTAAATCTTCATCCATGACTTCCTTGGAGTCAACAATGGGACGGATTTGTAGCAGATAGAAAGTCGCATGTTCGTTTGACGTATCAAAATTAACGGCAAATTCAATCTCAACTGGGCGACCCATTTCTTTTTGTCCGATACCGAGCAATTGGTCTAGGGTATCTGCCAGCGGAAAAACATTGTGCTGAAGAACATTTACGAAAGAGATAATCTTACGTCCGCCTGGATACAATCCGTCTCGGATAGTCTGGTCATACGGGTCGTATGTGGAAGCGATATACTTGAGTGTACCGTCTTCTTCTGCCTCTTTTACGCCCAGCTTAAGCAGATTAAATCCATCGTTAACCGTACATGGCTTCTCTGTATGTCCTAGGTCCAAACCGTAAAAATGGGTTTGTGTTTCACGCAAAGCCATATCCATTGTACTCATCTGAAGAACGCTGTGAGGATGTCTGGGAGAAAAATGCAGAGAGCGACCTCCGTCCACGATATATTTGCCTAAACCAAGAGCAAGACTGCATGTGCCGTCTTCAGCCTGCTCATCGCCAATCGGATAAAAGTTTATGGAACGGGCAACGCCGGAAATGTTCGGATAGAAACGCCCGTTGTGCTCGCTTCCAACGGCTTCCTGCAGCACCACAGCCATCTTTTCCTGATCTATCAAGTTTGACGTAGCCAGCATATACGTCTTGCTCTCTTTATAGAACGTGGAAGCATACACGGCCTTGATTGCATTTGAAACAGCATGCCGGTGTTCTGTTTTGTTCTCAATTGGCGGAACCATGTAAGTGGAGTAAACGCCGGCGAAAGGCTGATAGTGTGAATCTTCAAGCAAACTGGATGAGCGTACAGCAATTGGACCGCTGATTACGTCAGTCAAAGCAGCGATGTTCTTCTGTATCTCTTCGGGCAATTCCGCTTTAAGAAACGCTTGGAGAATTGTGTCGTCATCCACGTCCTGCAAAGCGACCGGGTAAAGGTCGTTATTTTCCATAAACTGGTCGAAAATGTCGGTGCAGATGACTACAGTTCGCGGAATATTCACGTTCATTCGTTCCGTGTCAAGTGTAGGATAACGCTTAATCATTCCAGCCATAAAAGCAAGGCCTCTGCCTTTTCCGCCAAGCGACCCGTTTCCCATTCGGGCAAAGTTGCTGTATTCATCAAAGCGGTCACGCTGATATATGGCGATTGTGCCTAAGTTTTTCATTTTTCTGTATCGCACAATCAAATGGAAAATCAAGTCTCTGGCCTCTTTGAGGTTCTCGTAGTCGCTTACGTCAATTTTTTTCAAGATTTCAGCCGGAGGGAACATGGCTCTGCTGTAGAAAAAACGGGAGAAATGGTCATGAGACAAGTGATAAACGAGAGATGTGTCAGGTATTTCGTATATTTTGTGCTGCAAATCTTTCAGGTCCTTGATTCTCATAATTTCATTCCCAGTTTCAGGATTGATAATGACAAAGTCGCCAAAGCCGAAACGGGCAGATATTTCACGCCGTAATTCTTGTGGGAAATTCTTGGAGGATTTTTCAATGAAGGCAGCGCCTAGTTTTTCAGCGTATACCGCATTTGTCGTATCTGATGATTCTAATATAAAAGGAATAGTCCTGCCTGTTTCACGAACATGTTGGCCAAATCGGAAGCCAGCTAAAGGATCTTTTTTGCCATTCCGATTGATGCTCATGTCAGATACGATACCAAGAATATGGTCTTTGTATTGTTCGAAAGTAGCCATGGCTTCTTCGTAATCGCGGGCGAGTAAAATCTTCGGACGTCCCCTCATACGAAGATGCATAAGGTGATTGTTGAGCGCTTCCTTTGAGAATTCCTGGCTTTGTTCCAATACGAATGTATACAGATGGGTTAAGGCAGATGAATAAAAGCGGATACTGTCTTCCACAAGCAATATAATCTGGACTCCGGCGCTTGTCGTATCCACTGGCGCGTTCATTTTGTCTTCAAGTAGCTTGATGATGGCAATCAAAAGCTCTGTATTGCCCAGCCAGCTGAATATATAATCAATGACACTCATGTCAGCCGTTGCCACACGCTTGCTAACCTCTTTTGAAAAGGGCGTAAGCACGACCATTGGGATTGAAGGATATTTTTTCTTGATGTGTTCTGCCTCTTGGAACGTGTCCTTGTGATCCATATTGGGCATACAGATAATCAGGTCAAAGTGGCGATATCGCAACAAGTCCATAGCCTCTTCAGTTGTCAGCACTTGTGTGATGCGCGGCGGAGAACTTAAACTTAATGCGTTATATTCGTTGTAGATTTGTTCATCTACGCGCCCGTCATCCTCAAGTATAAACGAATCATAGCGGGTTGCGACCAAGAGGATGCTGTATATACGCTTTTGCATCAGGTCTGCAAATGCTGTATCGCGCAATGCCAATGTTTTTAAATCGGGTATTCTGCTCATCATTCAAGTTTCTTACTCCAAAAGTACGCATTTTCATTTATCTATGTTCAATTTGCTCTCTGTTTTTTGTAACTTTGCTCGCAAAATATCAATTATAGTATGCGACAAAAGGTCATAATTTTAGACTTCGGTTCACAAACCACGCAACTTATCGGTCGTCGTGTGCGCGAACTCAATACGTTCTGCGAGATTCTCCCGTATAACAAATTTCCTGTCGGAGATGAGTCTGTGATAGGTGTAATTCTCAGCGGCTCTCCCTATAGTGTTTATGACCCGACTGCATTTAAGGTCGACTTGACGCAATTTAGTCATCTCCCGGTCTTAGGTATTTGCTATGGTGCCCAATATATGAGTTACACAATGGGAGGTAACGTGGAGCCATGCGGTAAAAGGGAATACGGTCGTGCTCGTCTGGAAACTTTTGAGCCAGACAGTCCCTTGTTCAAAGGATTTGAATCGCGTTCACAGGTTTGGATGAGTCACGGAGATACGATTACGGCTTTGCCTAAGGGATTCCGTCGCATCGCATCCACAGAAGATGTGGAGTATGCCGCTTATCAGGCGCAGGACAAGCCGGTCTATGGTGTGCAGTTCCATCCTGAAGTTTACCATACTGCACAAGGTACACAGTTACTTCGCAATTTTGTCGTGGATATTTGTGGCAGTCGTCAGGATTGGAGCCCTTCGGCGTTCGTAGAGAGCACTATGAAGGAATTAAAGAAACAATTGGGTGACGATAAAGTGATATTGGGTCTCAGTGGCGGCGTTGATTCCAGTGTATGCGCGACGTTGCTTAACCGGGCAATAGGAAAGAACCTCACATGTATCTTTGTCGACCACGGACTCTTGCGTAAGAATGAATTTCAAAACGTGTTGCGCGATTATGAAGGCTTAGGTCTGAATGTTATAGGCGTTGATGCGAGTGACAAGTTCTTCTCAGAACTCTCTGGAGTCGCTGAACCGGAACTTAAACGCAAGATTATTGGTGCCGGGTTTATTGATGTATTCGAAGCAGAGGCTTTAAAAATTACTGACGCCCGTTGGCTCGCTCAAGGGACCATCTATCCTGACCGCATCGAGAGTTTAAACATTACAGGAAAGACTATAAAGAGTCACCATAATGTAGGTGGATTGCCAGAAAAGATGAATTTGAAACTCTGCGAGCCACTTAAATGGCTTTTCAAGGATGAAGTGCGCCGCGTAGGCCGAGAACTTGGCATGCCTGAGCATCTTATCAAGCGCCATCCTTTTCCTGGCCCTGGACTGGCCGTACGTATTCTCGGCGATATTACTCGTGAGAAGGTGCGAATCCTACAAGATGCCGACGATATCTATATCCGTGGACTTCACAAGTGGGGTCTTTACGACAAAGTTTGGCAAGCTGGCGTCATTCTTCTTCCTGTGAAAAGCGTTGGTGTAATGGGTGACGAGCGTACTTATGAACGTACCGTGGCTCTGCGGGCTGTGACAAGCACAGACGCAATGACTGCAGACTGGGCCCATCTTCCCTATGAGTTTCTGGCAGAAGTGTCGAATGAAATCATTAATAATGTCAAGGGTGTCAACCGTGTTTGCTACGACATCTCATCTAAACCACCTTCAACTATAGAGTGGGAATAGTATATTTGTGCCTGGTTATATAATAAGGCACATAATTGAACGTACGGGCCACATAAAAACTTTTATGTGGCCCGTACGTTTTTGTATGTTTGAGTTACCGTTTTCTTCAGGCAGTTTCCTTGTTATCTGGCCAATGAGAATCGAACGGCAATGCCGAAATCACGCGTGGTAGTTGGATATGCGCTTGACGAAAGCAGAGGTGTCGTGGTCTGATGCTCATAATAGGCTTTCAATGTGAGTAATTTGCTCAACGTGTAGTCAGCTGTGAACGATATTTTCAGAGCTTTGTTACCGCTGGTGGCCTGTGAGAGCAGCGTATTGATGTTTCGGTTCACCGCACTTTGGTCTCGCAGCGAGAGATTGAAGTTTAAGTTGAGAGGATTAGCCATTCCGGTAGACGTATCTGTGGAATTGTCTTCCTGTTTCTTGTCATCCTCGTTGTTATTTCCGCGTCCCTTTGAGCGAGAACGGTTATTGGTCATTTTACGGTGCTTTGGCTTTCCGAATATTTTGATGTCGTTAATCTTATATCCCAATCCGACGGTAAAGTCCTTTGTTATGGATTCTGTAATTTGTTGTGACGTCATGCTCAGTGAGAGAATGCGTGCCTGATTATAGCGTACCGTTGTTGTCAGTCCGTTATTGAACGTCACACTAATACCACCCAACGGCGAGAATGCCTCGTTGATGCTGACAGTACTGATGTCGAACATGCTTGACGGCACAGGATTGCCGGTAGTGGCATTGTTCACAAAGCCAAGTCCCATGTATTCCATGTAACTGCTGTATGAGTTGTAGGCACCTACGGAATAAATGCTCTTATAGCTGTGCTCAAGGGTGAAACTCTTGAAATTTTGGCGGAACCAAGGGATACGCATCAGACCACCATAAGTGACTTTCCAGTTAGGTAGGAGACGCTTGAGGCTTGGGAAGATGTCGAGTGACGAAGATTTGCTTCCGCCACAATAAGCTGCGAGGAACGCCGGAATCATTACGTCAGAGGAGTAGGGGTCTACGGTTCCGTTGGCCGGGTCAAAGGTATTGCCTGCCAGAGAACTGGTGGCCGGATAAACGCTTCCGATATATTTGCTCTCAACGCGGTCGCGGAAGGCATTGAGATAGTCTACGAATTTCTCAAATGTCTTGCTCTTATATCCATTGTCGGCATCGCCAATACCATCAAAGGCAGAACCGATGCTTATGGTGGTCATGGTAAATGTTCCGGACTGTGTTGTCGGCATTCCTGGGAACATGTACTGGATGCTTCTCGCACGTGCGATGGTGCGTGTGGCATTTAAGTCGACCTTTAGTCCCTCAAGCGGTTCAAGTGTAGCCGATATAATGAGATTTTCACTTTTGTTAGTGGCCGCTGGAGTGGAGACACTGTCGTTGTCAAGCAACCAGCCGCGCTCTTGAGCCCTTGTAATGTAGTTATCGTCAATCATGCCGAAAGCGAAGTCAAGTCCAGGTTTAAGCCCGCCCACGTTATTCTGTCCGAAGAAGTCCCCGACATTAGGCATGAAGCCTGGAAGTGACATGTTGTAGGAACTGTTGTAACTTATGTTGACGTTACGCAGCATCATAGCCCTTCTGGCAATGAAACGAAGCGTTTTGTACCAACCCTGGTCGGTTTGAGGCTTGGCCGGGACAACACTGATTTTGACTTTCACGGTGTCCTTGTTCAGAATGGTAATTGTGTTGTTACTCTTAACCTTGAAACGAATGGGATAACGCTTGCCGTCTGCACGTAAAGCCGACACTTTAAGCTTCTTCGTGCGTTGGTTGTGATTTACCTCAATAGTTGAGTCTGCGAATAATTGTATTTCTTGTTCGAAACGTTTCTTCTTATTCTCTTCATCCTTATCTTTGTCATTCTTATTTCCCGAACGCGCACCGCTAGTTGCGTAGTAACGGTTTGTATTCTTGAGGAACGGCGATAGATTGTATAGTTGTTCCATGTTGAATCTCGCGTTTACTTTGAAATTACGTTGACTTGTGACAGTATTACCCAAAGTAGAGCCGTCACTTAAGAAGGTTCCGCGGTCCCAACCATAGGCTGCGTCATAGGCTAAGTCGGACGTAATCCATTTGAAGATGGGTATAAGCGAAATGGGAAGCTTCCAAGATGCGTTGAAGTCTTGTCTAAAAGTAAGCGGAGTGCCGAAATGACGGATGCTTCTCCATACGGAGTCTTTCCATGCCGTATATTCATCCGGATAGAGGTCTTTATTCACGGGTGCATATGGCTCCACTATTTCCGCATTTGTGGCAGTCTGGATGCTGGCGTGGATATTGTTGGTCAAATCCCAGTTGAGGTTTAATGAACGATTCCACAAGAAATCACTGGACCAGTTTAACGGCAACGATTTGTCGCTTAGGTTCTGCATATCACGCTCCTGCAACTCATAATATGTGCGTGTGATGTCGGAATTTAGAGTTAAGTTCTGTGGTAACCAGTTGATCTTTTCTTCCTTAAGTATTTTCCACCACTCAGATTTGCTCTTGATGCCTTTAAATGGTTCAAATGGTTTGAAATCGGGGGAGTAATTGTAGTTTGCATTGAACTTCCACATGTCATTCTTCTCCCAAACGGTGGTTTCGCCTGAGGTATATTTGTGACTGTGGGAGTAACTGAATGCGAAGTTTGCCGGATCGTAAGGCATGGGGTGCTTCTTTGTGGCGATTCCCAATTTGGCATTACTGATACTGAAGTTACGGTCAATGCTTGTGGTCGTCGTGATGCTTTCGAGCGAGTCTTTCTCTTGTTTCGTGCTCAGTGCGTCGAGGGCGTCAGACAAACGCATGTCTGTATCAAGAGGATTATACTTTGGAGCAATTTTACGTTTATTGTAGGAGTAGTAAAGCGGAGCTTGAACCTTTGCTTTTTCTGGGAAGAACCGTCCAAGTTGTACGTTTGTAGTAATATTATATTCGTAAAGGTCTGTATTTCTCCGTTCATTGATTCCTTGTTCAAGCCCACCAAATCCGCTTGTTTCTACATGCCCGTTCATGGCCACGGTGGCCACGTCACTAAGTTGTACGTCTAACTTTGCCCGTGCAGCCCAACCACCTTCGTCCGTGTAATCTTGTAATCGCAATTCGTTAACCCACACTTCCACGCTCTTCATGGCTCGTGAGTTATTGCGTACGCCAATCATAATGGTGCGAATTTCACCTAGCGACGGATTACCCATAACTGTAATCTTGTTGTTAGGATGGTCGGGGTCGTATTCTTGGTATGGAGTCATGTATGAGGCTTGGCCTAGTGACTTCTGCTTGTTACGGTTTTTCTTTATGTCGGTTAGCAGCGACAAATCTATGTCAAGCATGTTCTCATCTGGCCATACGGCGCGACAATCTGCAGAAGAATACGTATCATAATGCCCCGGCGCTGTTACTTTCAAAGGTATCTCGTATTCATAATAGTTATTACGGTAATCAGAGCCGAAACGGATAAATATGCTCGTTTCTTCATCGCGTAAACTATTGTCTCCGGTAAGCGCATTTGCGTGTACGAACATTTGTATGTGCTTGTACTGGCGAAGATCTAAGCCGAAGTTTTTATAAATAGCGCGTGCTTCACCTGTAGGAAGGT
>CAMZHB010000026.1 GCA_947306605.1 uncultured Prevotellaceae bacterium
CTCAGCCGTCGAGTCCGGAGTCTGGGTGATGTCATAGCCTTGCGTGTTGTACAAAGAGTCCAGATAATGCTGGATGGCCTCATTTGTCGGGGCGAACACCGTGTAGTTTCCACGTGCCGAGAGCAACTGTGCAATTGTCGATTCTGACTTTTTGCTCAATTTCACTTTTTCCAGCAAGTAGGCAAAGTCCGTGTAATCCGTGCTACTCTTCAGATAGCTGTAGATACTTTCACCTGTAAAGGTGTACATGTTTGATTCATCAATTTTGTCCTCGCAGCTGTAGAAACCTAAGGCGGCTACTAGCATAGCGAACACGGAGAATCTTTTCAACATTGAATTCATTCGTCTTGTCATAATATTTAATTTTTAATTTTTCAGATACAACAGGCCGGACATATACGACCCAATACGTGGCAAAGATACATATTTTTTCTTAAACGCAATCTTTCAACTCGTTTTTTTTATTCCCCTACCCCATAAAAAAATTAACGGGCAATCATTTTTTCCGATTGTCCGTTAATTTTGTCTTCGAACAAGGTTTTTTCATGCCAGAAACGATTGTCATCGTATCGCTAGCCAGCATCCATTCTTCGTCTGTTGGAATAAGGCATACGGTGACCTTCGAATCGGGTGTCGAAATAATGCATTCTTCGCTGCGTACACGGTCGTTTTTGGCTTTATCGAACTTGACACCCATCCATTCCAGGCCTTCGCACACACCGGAGCGCACCCCATATTGGTTTTCGCCTACACCGGCAGTGAATACAATGATGTCCACGCCACCCATGGCAGCGGCATAGGCACCGATGTATTTTTTGATACGGTAGTTATACATCTTCAGCGTCATGATGGCCCGCTTGTTTCCTTCAGCCTCGGCGGCTTCGAGCACACGCATATCGCTCGACATTTCCGATACGCCCTGCACGCCGCTTTTCTTGTTCAGCAGGTCACTGATTCCGTCGGCATCAAGTCCCAGTTTCTTCTGTAGGTAAACCACTGCGCCGGCATCGATGTCACCACTGCGAGTACCCATCATCAGACCTTCCAACGGAGTCAAGCCCATCGACGTGTCCACGCACTCGCCGTATTTCACGGCAGCCACACTGGCACCATTGCCGATGTGACAGGTAATGATTTTCTTGTCCTTGATGTCACAGCCCAAATACTCGCACACCCGTTGCGACACGTAGCGATGACTTGTTCCATGGAAACCGTAACGGCGGATATGATACTTTGCATAGAGTTCATAGGGCAAAGCATACATATATGCGTAATCGGGCATAGTCTGATGGAATGCCGTGTCAAATACGCCCACTTGGGGAACTTTCGGCAGCAGCGCCTCTACGGCGCGCACACCTTCCAGATTGGCCGGATTGTGAAGCGGAGCCAATTCACTGCACTCTTGGAACACCTGCAACACTTCTTCCGTCAGCAACACGCTCTTGTTGAACTTTTCCCCGCCATGCACCATACGGTGTCCCACGGCATCCAGTTCATCGAGCGAATTCAGCACACCTTTCTGCGGGTCCACCAGATTGTCGAAAACCATCTGCAGGCCCACCGTGTGTGTCGGAATATCGTTATAAATCGTTTCGGCCACAGGTTGCTTCGTTTTCAGAAAAGCGCCTTCCAGACCGATTTTTTCAATGCCGCCAGCGGCGAGTTCGGCTTTCGTGTCCATGTCGTAAAGTTTATACTTGATGGACGAACTGCCGCAGTTCAGTACGAGTATTTTCATAACCAATTCTTTATTTTTGTTCTCTTTCTTTGAGTGAAATCACCTGGTTGGCTGTAATGGCCACCATTTTGTAAACGTCGTCCACCGAGCACCCGCGGCTCAGGTCGTTCACGGGACGTGCTATGCCTTGCAGGATGGGGCCGATGGCCTGGGCGTGTCCCAGCCGCTGCACCAGTTTATAAGCGATGTTACCCACTTCCAGACGCGGCACGATGAGCACGTTGGCCTTGCCGGCCACATGCGACTGGGGGGCTTTCAGCTTGCCCACCTCGGGCACCAGAGCGGCATCCGACTGCAGTTCTCCGTCCACTTCCATTGTCGGGTCCATTTCTTTTGCCAGACGGGTTGCTTCCACCACGCGGTCCACGCACTCGTGGGCTGCCGAACCTTTCGTCGAGAAGCTCAGCATGGCCACGCGCGGCTGCTCGAAGCGGGCGATGGCCTGTGCCGTGCGGGCGGTGCATACGGCTATCTGTGCCAGTTGTTGCGCGTCGGGTTCGGGAGTCACAGCCACGTCGCCCATGACGATGATGCCTTCTTCGCCGAATTCCGGAGCGTGGGTCAGCATAATCATGGCACCGGAGATGCACGTGATGCCCGGCTCCGTCTTGATGATTTGCAATGCGGGGCGCAATACGTTGGCTGTGGAGTTGCGGGCACCGGCCAACTGGCCGTCGGCCTTGCCGGACTTAATCATCAGACAGCCGTAATAGAGCGGGTCGTCCACCAGACGGCGGGCTTCCTCTATCGTAAGACCTTTTTTCTTGCGGAGCTCGGCCAACAGCTGCGAAAACTCCTCGTGATCCTCGGCCGTGGCGGGGTCAATGATTTGCGCGTCTTTAATGTGCGTCAGATTCAGCCGTTCGGCCAGCCCGAGTATTTCCTCGCGGTTGCCCAGAAGGATGACGTCGGCCACGCCGTCGGCCAGCACACGGTCGGTCGCCTTGATGGTGCGTTGTTCAGTGCCTTCGGGCAGCACGATACGTTGCTTCGACTGCTGAGCACGCTTGATAAGTTCACTAATGATATCCATAGGATGCAATTCGTTTTTGATATTTCGATTCGTTTTGATTCTAACTTGCAAAGGTACGAAGAAATGGAGAGAAAAAGAAAAAATAAACACAGATTTATTTGTTTTTGTTTTATTCGGCGGAATACATGTAACGTTTCTGAGCGCAGAAGTCCCGCTTCAAAATTTTGAGACGCCGTTTCTGACTTTTGAAACGCCGCTTCGTTTTTTCCAAATGCGATATAGTTATTACTTTTTCCGCTTTTTGCATTTTCAGCTTTGCAAGTTTCCGTACTTTTGCGTTCGTAAACTGAAACACCGACCGGATGACACCGCCCCGCCCGCAGTTCCGCTACCTGTTGTCGTTGCCGCCCCACGTGGCAACCCACTATGTGGCATTGACCCACGCCGACCCGCGGCGCTGGTTCGCCTCAAGCGACCCGCAAGACCGCAAGGTGGGTTCCGGCGGAGGCACCGTATGGCTTATCCGTCAGGAAGAACTGGCACGGGAACTTGCTGCGGGCGACACCTACGACCAACGGCGCATCATCATCCATGCCGGAGGCGAAAGCCGCCGTTTGCCCGCCTACGCAGCCTGCGGCAAACTGCTCACGCCCGCGCCCCACCCTTCGGGAGTGCCTCTGCTGCGCACACTGGCGGACGTGCTGCGTCCCTTGCTTGACAACCTCATGACAAAGGCGCCGACATCGCTGACCACACTCATCGTCAGTGGCGACGTCATAGTGGATTGTCCCGCGTTGCCTGAGATTCCCGAAGCCGACATCGTGTGTATGGGACTGTATGACGACTACGACGTGATGAAAAACCACGGCGTGTTCTGCATAGACCGCCAACAGCCCGGCCAACTCGACTTCATGCTGCAAAAACCTCCGGTGGAGCGCCTTGCACAACTCGAAAGCACCCACCTGTGTCTCATGGACGTGGGATTGTGGCTGCTCAGCGCACGCGCCATGCAGGTTCTCGCCAAGAAAAGTACCGGTGACGACGGCAACATCTGCTTCTACGACCTCTACGGCAGTTTCGGCGGTGCCTTGGGCTCCCGTCCCGTCATTGCCGACACCGACCTGCAGGACCTCACAGTAGCCATAGTTCCCCTCACAGGCGGCACGTTCCGTCATTTTGGCTCTTCCGCCGACCTCATGCGCTCTGCCAAAGCGTTGACAGGGAACGACACCGGGATTTTCACGCTCAACGCCAAAGCAGAAAGCGACTTGTCAAGCCCGAGACACGACATCTGGATAGAAAATGCCTGTGTGCCGGCCACATGGTCGCTTGTTTCGAACCACATCATCACCGGTGTGCCCGAGAACGCGTGGAAACTGGCGTTGCACGAAGGCCAATGCATTGACATGGTGCCCGTGGACAACGAAGCGTTTGTGGTCCGCCCATACGGATTCAACGACCTCTTCCGCGGAGCGGTCGGAGTTTCGGGAACACGCTTCATGAACCGGCCGTTCATCGACTGGATGCAATCTCATGGCATCGATGAAGGGTTGTTTGCCCCACATACCGACTTGCAGGAAGCCAAACTCTTTCCCGTATGCCGACACCAGGCCGACATGGAGAGGATTCTGCAATGGTTCGTGGCTGATGAAAGCACCGACGAGGCGGCCATTGCCCTTTGGACCGCGAGCGAGCGCCTGTCTGCCAGCGACATTGCCCTGCGGGCCGACCTTCCGCGCCTCTTGCAGCAACGACGGGAGCACACATTCGCCCAACTGCGGAGCGCAGTGACCGACGAGGCACGCCGCCAGCCGCAATGGCCCCATCCGACGGAGACAGACCGTACAACAGAGACACGTGCCGAGAGCCCGGTACGCATTGACCTTGCCGGAGGCTGGACCGACACCCCGCCCTACGCCCTTATCTGCGGCGGCAACGTGGTCAACATGGGCATTAACCTCAACGGACAGGCGCCATTGAAAGCCTGTGTCCGCACAACCAAGACATTTTCCCTTGTATGTCGTTCCATCGACCTTGATGCCACGGAAGAGATACGCACATACGATGCATTGGCCCGCTATGACCAAGTGGGCTCACCCTTTTCCATCCCCAAGGCAGCCTTGGCTTTGGCCGGATTCCTGCCGTCGTTCAGCCATAAGCGTTATGCTTCGCTCCACGAGCAGTTGGAAGACTTCGGCAGCGGACTGGAAGTGACGCTTCACTCCAATGTACCGGCCGGCTCGGGCCTGGGCACCAGTTCCATTTTGGCAGCCACCGTGCTCGGCGCCTTAAACCGCCATTGCCATCTCGGATGGACCAAAGAGGACATAGGACAGCGCACTCTCGCCCTCGAACAAATGCTCACCACGGGCGGAGGCTGGCAAGACCAGTTCGGAGGTCTCACCGGCGGCGTAAAATTGCTGATGACACGGCCGGGAATCATACAGACACCTGCGACTGAACCGTTGTCGGAGCTTCTGTATCACAATCCAGACACCCGCCCCTGCCATTTGCTTTACTATACCGGCATCACACGCACGGCCAAACACATTCTGACAGAAATCGTGGAGAACATGTTCCGCGGCGACCCCGAAACTCTCGACATTCTGGACGAGATGAAGCAGCACGCCAGGAATATGGCACAGGCCATCCGCACGGATGACTTCACCACTTACGGCCAACTGGTGCGCCACACGTGGGAACTTAACTGCAGATTGGATTCGGGCACCTGTCCGCCACCCATAGAAGCCCTGTGCCGGGTCATTGACGACCTCTGCCTGGGATACAAATTGCCCGGTGCCGGTGGAGGCGGCTTCATGTACATGGTGGCAAAAGACATCACGGCGGCAAACCGTCTGAAAGAAATACTAACGGCCACGCCGCTCACGACCGGAGCCCGATTTTTTGATATGGATTTGTCAACAAAAGGGCTGTCGGTCACAACCGGTCAAGATTAGCAAAACAAAAGCGGCGTTTCGGCGCGACAAGGCGGCGTTTCAAAAGTTTGAAACGCCGCCTTTGTTTTCAAAAGTCAGAATAAAGCCAGCAGTTGGTCCACTTCTTCCTCGCGGGTATGCCACGAAGTGACCAGACGAATGGCCATGCGCCCGTCGTCGAGCCGTGCCCAGACCTCGCAATCGACCTTTTCAGCCAACGCAGCGGCCTTGTCGGCCGACAGAATGATGAACTGCTGGTTTGTAGGCGAATCGGCATAGAGTTCAATGCCCTTGGCCCGCACACCGGCTTTGAGCCGTTCGGCCATGCGGATGGCATGGCGCGCGATGTCAAAATAGAGATTGCCGGTGAAGAGGACATCAAACTGCATGCCGAGTTCCCAACCTTTGGCCAAGAGACTGTTGTGACGCTTGATTTGGGTGAAGAAACGCTTCACCACACCCGGGCGGGGGAATACCACGGCCTCGCCCATGAGGGCTCCAACCTTGGTGCCGCCTATATAGAACGCATCGCACAGACGTGCCACGTCCTTCAGTGTCACGTCGGTATCGGTGGCGGCCAAGCCGTAGCCCAAGCGTGCACCGTCAAGATAAAGCCACAGGCGGTTGCGGTGGCACACGTCGGAAAGGCGCGTGAGTTCGTCCAACGTATAGAGTGTGCCCAACTCTGTGGGATGGGTAATGTAGAGCATGCCGGGCTCGACCATGTGTTCCCATGTTTCGTCGGCATAGAAGGTGCTCAGAAAACGCTCCACGTCCTCAGCCCGCACCTTGCCGTCGTGACTGGGCAGCACGAGCACCTTATGGCCGGCCGACTCCACCGCGCCCGCTTCGTGAACGTTGATATGGGCCGTCGCGGCAGCCAACACACCCTGATAAGGAGGTATCATGGCATCAATGGCCACGACGTTGGTTTGTGTGCCCCCGATAAGGAAATGGATTTCTGCCTCGGGCGTACCGCAGGCTTCGCGTATCTTCGCTTTGGCCGAGGCACACACCTCGTCGCAGCCGTAGCCGATGTGAGACTGGTCGGCCGTGGCAACCATACGCTCGAGTATGACCGGATGGCACAGGTGCATGTAGTCGCTGGCAAAAGGCAATTTCGTAGTACTCATGTTGTCTTACTTGATGTTTTGCTTGATGCGTTCAATATATTTTTGGAGTGCCGTGGCATCCTTGCGGTCAATGATGTCTATGAGCGACTTCAGTTCCTGACGGATTTGAGCCACCTGATCGCTGGTGCGGGGATTGAATAAGATTTCGCGCAGCAACGCTTCGTCTTCGCCCAACACGCCTTTGGCTATGGCCATATGACGCTTGAATGTGGTACCCGGCGCATCCTGGTGCTTCATAACGGCGGCAAAAACAAACGTGGACACGAAGGGAATGGACAACGAGTATGCCACTATTTCGTCGTGCTCGGCAAAGGAATACTCACAAATGTTAAGACCGAGACGGCTGTAAAGGTCGCGGAAGAAGATGCGCCCCATGTAGTCGCCTTCGTTGATGATGATGGCATTCTCATTGCTCAATGCACCGAGGTTGGCAAAAGTGGGGCCGAACATGGGGGGCGTGGAGACGTAGCGGAAACCGCATGAGTTGTAGTATTCCTTCAGATTCGTCTTCACCGACGCAATGTCGCTCAGTATACAGTCGGACGAGAGATATGGCGTCACGGTTTTGAAAACATCTATCGTATAATTGAGCGAAACGGCATTAACGACGAATTCAGGATTGAATGTACCAATCTCGTCGAGCGAAGTGAAACGTTGCGTGTTATACATAAAGCGCAAACGCCTGGGGTCGACATCATAAACGGCTACCTCATGCTCAAAATTCAGCAGGTCTACAAAGAACGAACCCATCTTGCCTGCCCCTAAAATCAAGATTCTCATATTTGTCTACTTGTTAATCAATTCAATCTGCTGACGTACACTTTCGGAGTGAATCGCCTCGAAAACTGTCTTCATGAATTCACCGCTCATACCGCAAAGCACTCCCTGCGCCCCACGTTTGTTGAGAATTTCGTTGTAACGTCCGGGCTGCACCACGGCCACATTGTGTTCTTTCTTATAACGCGCAATCTCGCGACTTACCCGCATACGTTTCGACAGGAGTTCTATGAGTTTATTGTCCATTTCGTCAATTTGGCTGCGCAATGTGGACAGACTTTCTGTTGTGTCGCCTATGCTGCGGATTACCAGTTTGTCAAGGATGAACGCCAGCACATCAGGCGTCACCTGTTGTTGGGCGTCACTCCAAGCTTCGTCGGGATTGCAGTGACTCTCAATAATGAGGCCGTCGAAGCCCAAGTCCATAGCCTGTTGGGAAAGCGGGGCCACCAGTTCGCGACGGCCGCCGATGTGACTCGGGTCACAAATAATCGGAAGATTGGGTATGCGGCGACGCAGTTCAATCGGAATGTGCCACATAGGCAGATTGCGGTAGATGCTCTTGTCGTATGACGTAAAACCACGGTGAATGGCAGCCAAACGTGTGATGCCGGCGCCGTTCAAACGTTGCATACCCCCTATCCAGAGTTCCAGGTCGGGGTTTACGGGATTCTTATACATCACAGGCACATCCACGCCTTTCAATGCATCGGCAATGTCCTGCACAGCAAACGGATTAGCTGTGGTACGGGCACCTAACCACAGCATATCCACACCAGCAGCCAAGGCCTGTTCCACATGCTTCGGAGTTGCCACTTCAGTGCAAACAATCATATCCAGTTCTTCTTTCACACGCTTCAGCCAAGGCAGAGCTTTTTCGCCGTGGCCCTCGAAACCTCCGGGTTTCGTGCGAGGTTTCCACACTCCTGCACGCAATACTTTGATACCGTTGTCGCGCAACTGACGGGCAGCGTTCATCAATTGATCCTCGCTCTCCGCACTGCACGGACCGGCTATCACCAGCGGTCGTTCTGTCGAGACTCCCTGTAAATTCAATGGTTTTAAATTCAGTTCCATATTATTGCTCTTTTATTAAATTCAACGCTTTCACCCGTTGCAGGGCCATTTCCAGTTGTTCATTCTTTGCACAGAGAGAAATGCGCACATAACGTTCACCGTTGCTTCCGAATATAAAGCCCGGAGTGATGAACACTTTGGCTTCGTTGAGCACCTTCTCTGTCAGTTCCTCGCAGGTATCATAGCCATCGGGAATACGTCCCCATAGGAACATTCCCACTTGGCCGGGATCGTAGCTACACCCCAAAGCCGCCATGATGGCTTCGGCTGTTTGGCGGCGCGAGCTATAACGTTTCACATTGGCCTCGCTATGCCATTCGTCGCTATTGTTGTATGCTTCTACAGCCGCCAACTGAAGTGCGCGGAACGTTCCGCTGTCTATGTTCGACTTCACTTTGACTATCCACTGTACAAACTGTGCATTGGTGGCCAACAGTCCCACGCGCCAACCCGGCATATTGTGACTCTTCGACATTGAGTTAAACTCGATACAGCAATCCTTCGCTCCGCTCACTTGCAACAGACTAATGGGCTTCTCATTCAAAATAAAGCTGTATGGATTGTCATTCACGACAACAATACCTTTACGACGGGCGAAGTCCACCAGCTGTTCGTATGTCCGCATCTGTGCATTGGCTCCCGTAGGCATATTGGGATAATTGGTCCACATCAGTTTAACACGGCTCAAGTCCATACTTTCCAGGATATCGAAGTCAGGTTGCCAACTGTTTTCTGGCAGTAAATCGTAGTTCACCACCTCACACCCCAGCAGTCGCGACAGCGAGGTATAGGTAGGATAGCCGGGATTCGGCACCAGCACTTGGTCACCTGGATTACACAGCGCCAAGGTGACGTGCAGGATACCCTCTTTCGATCCAATAAGCGGCTGTATCTCGGTTGCGGCATCCAGTTTCACACCGTACCAACGGTCGTACCAGCTGGCCATGGCCTGCCGCAGTTCAGGGATGCCCACCGTAGGTTGGTAGCCGTGGGCATCAGCCTTGCGTGCCTCGCGGCACAACGTCTCCACCGTCTCGTCGGAAGGCGGCATGTCAGGACTGCCTATGGCCAGGCTGATGATGTCCTCGCCGGCAGCGCGGCGCCGGGCTATTTCCTTCAGTTTACGACTGAAATAGTATTCACTTACCTGCTGCAATCGCGCGGCAGGACGCACTTCAATGTTGGTCGGCTTCATATTCTCCAAGAATTCTTATTTGACGGGTCAACGGACGGATGGCCTCGATGCATTGGCGGTAACGCCCGGCATCGGTGAAGGTCACATCCACATAGAACAGGTATTCCCATTCGTGACCTATAATTGGCAACGACTGTATTTTGGTCATATTGATGTCATAAAAGGACAATACACTCAGCACATGGCTCAGTTGTCCCTTCTCATGAGGTACGGCAAACACCAGACTGGCTTTGTCAATCTTTCGACCGCCCCTTACCTCGGCAACGCTCCACGGGTCGCACAGACAAAGGAAACGCGTGAAATTATGCTTATTGTCCTCAATGGCCTCCCGCAACACTTTCATATTATATATAGGTGCGGCGTGCTTCGAACAGATGGCGGCGTGACCGCGCAGGCGTTCGCGGCTAATTTTCTCGGCAGCACCGGCCGTGTCGTCGGTTTCCACCATTTTGCAGCCGGGCCATTGCTTCAGAAAGCGGCGGCATTGCATCAGAGCCACGGGATGCGAATCGATTTCACAGATATCGTCCCCGTTGTCCTCGGGCAGACAGAGCAGGCTGTGCTCGATGTGCAACTTGTGCTCGCCCACCACCGTAAGGTTTGACTCGCGCAGCAGTTCGTAATTGTGAAGCAAACTGCCGGCAATGGTATTCTCAATGGCCATCATGGCCACCAGGGCCGGGTCCTTGCGCATGGCTTCGAAAAGGTCCTCAAAGGTGTCACAGCACACCAGTTCTATCTCCTCGTCATGGAAAAACTCGTGGGCCGCAATGTCGTGGAACGAGCCCTCTATACCCTGTATTGCCACTCTTTTCATGCTACTGTTTTGTTTTTTAGCAAAAATCCCGCTCAAACTCCGTGGAGTGTGAGCGGGACTTTCCGATGTTTATTGGTCTTTGTCTTATGCACGCGCTGCCTCGCTTCACTCCGTCACTGGCGTAAAGTAATAGTAGTAAAAGCTAAACACTGCGTTTTGAAACATTTTGTCTTCTTACTATTTCGTTTCTGAATGCAAAATTACACCTTTCCCAACAAACTGACAACTTTTTCGCCGATTTTTTATCATAATAATCGTCTCAAGCCCTCAAAATCACTAAAAAGTCTCTTGTCGGGCCTTCTCGGCAACATGTGTCCACACCATGCAAAAGCTGAAACAGATGTTGTCCGGGCGAAAGCACATATAACGTTACAAAGGTCGGACTTCGGAACGCAAAGGCGGCGTCTCAAAATGTTGAGACGCCGCTTCTGTTTTGTGAAACGTCCGTTGCGG
>CAMZHB010000027.1 GCA_947306605.1 uncultured Prevotellaceae bacterium
GTATCTTTGCGACTTAATATAAAGAATTTCACGTATGGCACACGTGTTGGCAATGCGGTTTTCGGCCCTCGGCGACGTCGCCATGACGGTACCGGTGGTGCGGTCGTTTGCGCTGGCATATCCTCAGCATGAGGTGACGCTGGTGAGCCGCCCCATGGCCGCCCCGCTCTTCGAGGACATGCCTGAGAACGTGCATTTCCGCGCTGTCAATGTCAATAACTACAAGGGTTTGAACGGTCTTATGCGGCTCTACCGCGAGTTGGAAGCCGAAGGCTACGACGCCGTGGCCGACCTGCACGACGTGCTCCGCACCAAACTGCTGCGCCTGCGTCTGGGATCCGGCGGACGGCCCACGGCACACATCCGGAAGGGACGCAAGGAGAAGAAACGTCTGACCTGCCTGAACCACCGCCAGCTGCAGCCCCTGCGCACGTCGGTGGAACGCTATGCCGACGTGTTCGCCCGCCTGGGTTATCCCGTGACTGTCGACTTGGAAACCGCCCTGCCGGCCAGTGGCGGCAGCGAACCCGCAAAAGGCCCCGGCAAGAAAGAGGACGGACAGCGGTGGATTGGCGTGGCTCCCTTTGCCCGGCACAAAGGAAAAATCTATCCGTTGGAACAGACCGCGCAAGTCATCCGTCTGCTGGCACAAAAGCCAGACTGCCGCCTGTTTCTCTTCGGGGCGGGCGAGCAGGAACGCCAGTGGTGCGACACACAGGCCGAAGGCTACGACAACGTCACCTCGCTCGTGGGCCAATACAATATGAAAGAGGAATTGAACCTGATGGGACGTCTCGATGTCATGATTTGCATGGACTCGGCCAACCTCCATCTGGCCTCACTGGCCGGTACACGCACGGTGGTGCTGTGGGGCGCCACCCATCCCTACGCAGGCTTTGCCGCCCTGCAACGGCCGGGCAGCCGGAACCTGCAACTCGACATGGAGTGCCGGCCCTGCTCCATTTTCGGAAACAAACCATGTAAGAACAATGAACCCTATGCCTGCCTGCACGACATCGCCCCGGAAACGGTGGTGGAAACGGTGGAGGAAGTTCTGGGTATTAAGAAATAGTATGAAGCAAGTGTCCTATTACGTGTTCTACGGCGTCGTCTATCTGTTTTCGCTGCTGCCCATGTGGGTGCACTACCGCCTGTCAGACCTGATGTATGTGCTCATCTACCACGTGGCCCGCTACCGCAAAGGCGTGGTGGAGAAAAACCTGAAAAACGCTTTCCCCGAAAAGTCCGACCGCGAACGACGGAGCATTGAACGGCGGTTCTACCGCTTCTTCTGCGACTACATGGTGGAGAACGTGAAGTTGCTGACGATGAAAAAGAAGAACGTGATTCGTCGTATGGTCTTCGAAGGCATGGACGACATCGCCCGCTCATTTGAAACCCACGACGTCGTCTTCATCTACCTCGGTCACTACTGCAACTGGGAATACGTGGCCTCGCTCCAATGGTGGTCACCCCCGGGCGTGAAATGCGCCCAACTCTACAGCGCACTCGAGAGCGACACCTTCAACCGTCTGTTCCTGGCCATACGCGGACGCTACGGCGGCGACAACATCAACAAGAAAGACAGCCTGCGCGCCATCATGCGCTACCGGCAGACCGGGCAGAAAGCCATCATCGGATTCATCTCCGACCAAGGCCCCAAGTGGCAGAACATCCACCTGTGGATGGATTTCCTCAATCAGGACACACCCGTATTCACCGGAACCGAGCGCATCGCCAAGAAAGTGAACGCCGCCATCTACTACGCCGACATGACCCATCCCCGCCGCGGTTACTACCGCTGCCACATGCGGTGCATGACGGACAACGTGACAGATTACAAAGAAAACGAACTGACCATCGACTATATGCGGCTGCTTGAAGAAAGCATCCGGAAAGTTCCTCCGTTCTGGCTCTGGACCCACAACCGCTGGAAACGCCAACGTACGGCCGAAGAACGCAAACAGAACATACAGGAAGTGCACCATGAAGCAAACCATTAAACTGGGCAAAGGTTACGAAGACTGCCGGGCCGAAGTGGAACACATCATAAACCAATTCGACAGGGCAGGCGACACCGTCCACGACGGCCGCAACACCATCAAAAGTTTCGACACACCACGAGGACGTTGGAACGTGAAGCGCTACCACCGGCCTTCGTTCTTCAACCGGTTCGTCTATACTCTGCTGCGCCAACCCAAAGGTTTACGCGCCTTTACATATCCTGAGCGCGTCCTGACTGCAGGCTTTGAAACGCCCGCACCGGTGGCCTATGTGGAGCAGCGTCGCAGCGGGCTGTTGGATTACTCGTTCTTCATCAGTGAGCAGTGTCCCTACTGCCGCCGGTTCTATGAATTTGGCAATGCCCGTGTGGACGACTGCCGCGACATCGTGAAAGACTTTGCCCGCTTTACCGCCGGACTTCACGAGGCAGGCATCTACCACCGCGACTACTCGCCGGGCAACATCCTTTTCGACCGTGTGGACGGCCAGTGGCACTTCTCCATCGTTGACATCAACCGTATGGAGTTCGGCCCGGTCGACATACAGAAAGGCTGCGCCAACTTTGCCCGTCTGTGGGGACAGCCCGAATGGTTCGTCCAATTGGCGCAAGACTACGCCCAAGCCAGAGGTGCCGATCCACAGCAATGCATCGAATTTGTCATGGCCGCCCGTGCCAAATTTTGGAAACCGCGCGCCAAACATTTCAACCTGCCCTACACCCTGCGTTTTTAATCTGTTACCAATACCAACAAAAAAAGATATTCACATGAGATTCTTACTGACATTACTGCTGGCAACACTGACCACCATAGTAAACGCAGAACCTTCATGGTTCCGCCAAAACGCCATCTCACCCGACGGCAGAACCATCGCCTTCGCTTACAAAGGCGACATCTTTACCGTGCCGACGACCGGCGGCGAAGCCAAACGCCTGACTTCCCACAAGGCTTACGACGGCTATCCCTGTTGGTCGCCCGATGGACGGTACATTGCCTTCTCGTCCGACCGTTACGACAACATGGACATCTTTGTCATCGACCGCAACGGCGGAACTCCCAAACGACTCACCACACACACGGCCAATGAGCAAGTATTGGGATTTCTTGACAACAGTCACGTGCTCTACTCCGCCTACTACATGACGACCCAGACAGACATCGTGTTCCCGGGCGACTTCACCCAAGTCTACAGTGTGGATCTCGAAGCTCACCGTCCCGTGCTCTTCTCAGGCATTGCCATGGACGCCATCTCGATACACCCGCAGGGAGGTCTGATCTACCAAAACAAAAAAGGGTATGAAGACAATTGGCGCAAGCATCACCGTTCTCCCATCACCCGCGACCTTTTCCTGACACAGACAGCCACAAAAGGGCGCACGTTCAAGCAACTGACCACCGACAACGTGGAGAACCGCAATCCTGTGTGGAACCGCGACGGCAAGACCTACTACTTCCTCAGTGAGCGCGACGGCATCATAAACGTATATTCCGCCACCACCGACGGCGGCACACCCGTCCAGCTCACCCACTTCAAGAAGTATCCCGTGCGCTACCTTTCCGCTTCGGCCGACGGACTGCTGTGTTTCTCGTGGGACGGCACTCTCTACACCATGCGTCCGGGAAGCCAGCCGCAACCGGTGAACATATCCGTCGTCATGGACGATACGGAAGAATACAATGCCCCGCGCACTGTGACCGACGGTGCCACAGCCTTCAGCATCGGTAAGGACGAAAAAGAAATCGTCTTTGCCGTCAACGGCGACATCTACGCCACGCTGGCCGACCACGCCACGACCAAACGTATCACACGCACAAAGGAACAGGAAGCCAATCCCACGCTCAGTCCCGACGGACGCATCGTGGTCTATGCCTCCGAGCGCAACGGCACATGGAATCTCTATGCCACCACCTTGGCCAACAAGAATGAGAAAAACTTCACCTACGCCACCGGACTAAAAGAGACCGAACTCGTGACCGGCAAAGAGCCGTTCATGCGCCCCGTCTATTCGCCGGACGGCAAAAAGATAGCCTTCTTGGCCAACAACCGTGAAATCCGCGTTTACGACGTCGCCTCAAAGGCCGTCAACACGGTCCTGCCCGCCAAGTACAATTTCTCCTACACCGACGGCGACATCAGCTTCCAATGGTCGCCCGACAGCCGCTGGCTGCTCACGTCCTCCATTCTCGACGGAGGATGGAACAACAAAGACGTGCTCGTGGTCAGCGCCGACGGCAAGCAAGTGGTCAATCTCACCCGCAGCGGTTACACCGACCAGCGACCCAGCTGGACACTCGGAGGCAAAGCCATTCTCTGGGCCAGCGACCGCCAGGGTTACCGCAGCCACGGCAGTTGGGGCGCAGAGCACGACGCCTACATCATGTTCCTGGACCGTGAAGCTTGGGCCCTGGCCAACATGAACAAGGACGACCGTGCCTACTACCAAGCCATAAAGGAATCAGAAAAGGCCGAGAACAAACAAGACAAAGAAAAAACAAAGTCCGACCTTGGAAAGCAGAAGTCGGACCTTGGGAAGCAGAAGTCCGACCTTGAAAAACAGAAGTCGGACTCCACAGGACAGGCCGACATCGTTGAGCCTCTGAAACTGGACTTCGAAGGTTGTGAGGAACGCATCAAGCGGCTGACCATCAACTCCGGCAACCTCGGCATGATGTACCTCACTCCCGACGGGAAAAAACTCTACTACACCGCCCGCTACGAAGGCGGCTACGACCTCTGGATGCACGATCTCGAAGAGAGCACCACAAAGATTGTCAACAAAGGCTTCGGCGGAGGCCAGTTCATTCCCGACAAAAAAGGCGAAAACCTCTATATCTGTAGCGGTAAAATCAAAAAATACAGTCTGAAAGACAACAAGTCGACCGACATCAATTTCCAGGCCGAAACCGACGGCCGCAGCAACGTGCGCTACACCAACATCTTCGACCATTGTGTCAACCAGATTCGCGAACGCTTCTGCAACGTCAATTACCACGGCATCGACTTCCCCGCCTATGCCGCCCACTACCGCCAGTTCCTGCCGCACATCGACAACGAGCGCGACCTCAGCGAAATGGCCAGCGAACTCATCGGAGAGCTCAACTGCTCCCACATGGGACTGCGCTACCGGCCCAGTGCCCCCGCCAACCCGACGGCCCGCCTGGGTGCATTCTTCGACTCTGAATACGACGGCGACGGCCTGCGCATCACTGAAGTCGTGACCGGCGGACCGCTCGACATGCCCGACAGCAAAGTTACGGCTGGATGCATCATCCAGGCCATAGACGGACAGCCCGTGCTCAAGCATCAGGACTACTTCCCCCTGCTGGCGGGCAAAGCAGGCAAGTGGGTCCACCTCAAGATGACCGACGCCAAAGGCAAATCCGCCTTCGACATCAGCATGCGCCCCGTTTCGCAATCGGCCGAGACCGCCCTGCTCTACAAGCGTTGGGTTAAGCGCAAGCAACAGTACACCGACGAATACTCCAAAGGCCGCATCGGTTACGTTCACGTGCAAGACATGGACAGCAAGAGCTTCCGCTCCGTCTATTCCGACATTCTCGGCAAATACCGCACCCGCGAGGCCCTGGTGGTCGACGAACGCCACAACGGCGGCGGTTGGCTCCACGGCGACCTGGCCGTCCTGCTCAGCGGCAAGCAGTACTTCACCTTCGTGTCACGCGGCCAGGAAATCGGCGCCGACCCCTACACCCGCTGGAACCGTCCCTCGTGCGTACTGATGAACGAAGACTGCTACTCCAACGCCCACGGTTTCCCAAACATGTACAAAGCCCTGGGCATAGGCAAGCTCATCGGCACACCCGTGCCCGGCACGATGACGGCCGTGTGGTGGGAACAGATTCCCGGCACACACCTCAACTGCGGCCTGCCCCAGATTTATTGCATCGACAGCAACGGACGGCCGCTCGAAAACCAGCAACTCGACCCTGACATTGAAATTTACAACACTCCCGAGCAGATGCTCAGCGGCGACGACGCCCAACTGCGCCGCGCCATCGACCATTTGCTTGGCAAAAACTAAAAACTGACCTATGAGACGTATCCTATCTTTAATTACACTGATCACTCTTGCCGCGACCCTCGCACAAGGGTTGCAGGCCCGCACGTTCCGCATCATGTCCTTCAACATCCGATTGGAAACCTCCGTCGACGGCATCAATATCTGGGACAACCGCAAGGCCGACGTCGTCCAGTTCCTCAACGCCATGAAACCCGACGTCCTCGGCATGCAGGAAGTCACCTCCAACCAGATGAAATATCTCACCGACACCCTCAAGGCCTACGGCCACGTGGGCGTGAGCCGCGACGACGGCAAGGACAAGGGGGAATTCTGCCCCGTTTTCTTCCTGAAAGACCGTTACCAGCTCATGAGCAGCGGCACTTTCTGGCTCAGCGAGACCCCCGAAGAGCCGTCATTCGGCTGGGATGCCGCCTGCCGCCGCATCTGCACCTGGGCTCTCCTGCAGGACAAGAAAAGCGGCAACAATTTCATCTTCGCAAACACCCATCTCGACCACATCGGTGAACAGGCCCGCCAGCACGGCGCCGAACTCATCAAGAAACGCCTCAGCCGGCTGGCCAACAACCTGCCCGTCCTCATCACCGGCGACTTCAACGTGAACGACCAGTCGGCGGCATACCAGATCATGACCGGACGCATCTTCCCCATGAACGACGCGAACAAGGTGGCCAAGAAAGCCACCGGCATGCACACTTCATACCACGCCTGGGGAACCATCCCCGACGACAAAGGGGAAAAAATCGACTTCATCTTCCTCACGCCGGGCATCAAGGTCAAGCACGCCCACGTGTGGAACTCACTCATCGGCGAGGGACGCTACCTCTCCGACCACCATCCCCACTACGCCGACCTCAATGCAAAGGATTTATAATAGTTTTTGACATTGCCGCCACAAACGTAGGATTTGGGCCCTCAAAGGCGGCGTTTCGGACTGCAGAAGCGGCGTTTCAGAATTTTGAAACGCCGCATCAGTTTTACCGGTTCTGAAACCCGATAAAAAACAACCCGTTACGAAACATCCGGTTTTGGGGTGATATTTACGACTTTTCGCGCTCTTCTCTATACCACTGCCGCCGTTGCCGGTTGGTCAGGCGATAGTCGCGCCAGCGGGAGACCGTGTAGTCACCGTCGTTCTCCTTGTCATACGCCTCCAACTCGAAAGGATTGGTACGGTAGGCCATGGGCGAATTGAACGACACGGCAAACAGCTTCAGCCAATACCAGAAATAGACGGCATAGAATACAGCCCACCACCGCAACGACCGCGCCTGCAACAGGTGGATGCGTTCGTGGCGGATGAACCTCCGGCCGCGCTCCGTCTTCAGGAACGCCGCCAATTCCTCGCGGCTGTGGCGCGTCCACACCCGGCCGAAAAGCGTGATGCCCAGAAATCCGGGCGGCGGCAACAGCCTGTGGCCTCCGCTAACGCGCAATCCGTCAATTTTCATCGTCTCTTCTCTTTTTCAAATCTATCTCTTTATCGGAATCCGGACCATCGCCGCGCTATGGGGCGGCAGAGTCGCGGTCAGGGTCTTTTTCCCTGTTGTCACAGACAGAGGTGACTCCGTAAAGTAACTGTGCGGTGACACGTCGTCCGACGAATAGAGCACAGCCTCCATGGGCTGCTTGGCTATGCCTTTCAGGGGAAAACTGAACGTACGTTCCTTATCAAAGTCCGCATTTATCAGCGTTACGGTGAGCACACCGTCCTTGACGGTCGCTGCAGTGCTCAGGTCGTCGTTATCAGTTACACGGCACAGCCGACCGTCCTGGTGAGCCTTCATCATGGCAAACATCTGTCCGTTGGCAGTAAGCCGGCAGCTCCGTCCCTTGACAATGATGGCTCCTTCGCCCACAGGTTGGAAATAGCATGCCACGGGCATGTCCAAAGCGTTACTCTCGTTCAACAGGAAGTGGAGCACACGCGCCGTGTAGATGCCCTCGCTGACACACGACGGGCGGTACCAGGTAAACCACTGGTTCCATTCATCGTAGGAAATATGGAGTTTCGTCCCGGTGGCATCGAGCGTCTGCCGCATCCGACGGGCATGATTCTTTGTAGTAAGAGCCGAAGCCACAATGGCATCGTAGGTTCTCTTCGTCTCTTCGGGAGTAGTGAAGTGCAAACTGCCACCACCGTAGGATGTCGGACCGAAGTAGCCGTGCAGCGACGTAAATTTCACCTTGTCTACCATCGCAGCCGCCGACTTTGTGGCCCAATTTGCGTTAGGATAAGGTCCCGAAGCGAAGAGTTCCAAGTCGGGCGTCACCTTCAGCATGGCATCGGTGTGGCGCTGTGCATACTCTGTGTAGCGTTCCGGCGTATTGGGTCCCTCCATGTGTCCGTAGCCCATCTCGTTGCCCAGCGACCAGAAGTGCACGTTATAGGATTCCTTATGGCCGTGCTCGGCGCGCTTCTTACCGTATTCTGTGTCGGCTGAGCCGTTGCAGTATTCCACCCACTGCGCACTTTCCTCGGGCGACTGCCATGCCAGATTGATGGTAAGCAGCGGCTCGGCTCCCACCTCGCGGCACAGGGCGATGAAGTCGTCCGTGTTTATTTCGTGGTAGTCGTAACCGTCGCTGTGGGGTTGCGTCTCAATCTCGCGATAGGATTGCAGCGGGGCGCGCTGGTCGGAAGGCAGCAATCCGTCCTTCCAACGGTATTCTCCTGCAAAATTGCCGCCCGGCCAGCGGATAAGGCGCGGGCCTATCTTTTTGAGCAAAGCCACCACGTCGGTGCGCATGCCGTGAAAGTTCTCTTTCGGCATCATGGAGAGTGCGCCGATGACCAGTTCCGCTTTTTCCGTAAAGGTGTAGCGGATGGTGGCTTCGTCGTCGGTGGCGGCGGGTGTAAGGTCGAACTTGCTCGTCACCCAATCCGTATCCGGGACTAACGAAAGGGTGCGCGAGGCATACACCTCGGTGCCACTGTAGTTGGTCAGGCTTACGGTCAGGTCCATGGGTGTCGACACACGTGTCACCGTGCGCAGTTCGTAGGTTTTTCCTTTCTCCACGGCCATGCCGTGTTGTCCGAGGCCGGCGGTCTGCCCCTCTTTAAGGTTCTCTATCACCTGCGCCGAGCGTTCGTTTTCCCGATACATGTTGGGCAAACAGATATGCTTGGTGTAGGCCAGGCGGTTGTCTTTCATGAAGAGCACCTTTTCCCCGATACCGAACCACCGCAGGCATACGCCCTGATTGGCCTGGGGCTGTCCTGCAAACTTGCGGTTTTTCAACATCTGGGCGCTCAGCCCGCCGTTCACAGCGGAACGGGTATGTTCCAGATTGTGACCGAAAACATACGGTGAGAATTTTTCTGTCGTGTGGATATCTATGACTTGGGCCTGGACTGCCAGCAAAGAAAGGCAACAAACGCCCACAGCCATTTTCCTAAAACTATTCATCAGAATGCCTTTAATGGAGTTCGGTTTTATTTTCTTGCAAAGTTACACCCTTTTCACGATATGGCCAAAACGAGACGCCGCCTCGTTCCGACGAAACGGCGCCTCAAAATTTTGAAGTCCCACTTCTGATTTTTGAAACGCCGCTTCTGAAAAACGAAATATGTTTCCCATTATCCGTTTTTTGGACAAAATACGCGCATCCGGCATAGTTTGGAATTGAAAACTTCGTTCTCAATTCACTCTCTACGCTCATTTATTCGTAATTTTGCAGTCAACTCCGTAAAGAATAATCGAAAAATGAAAACAATGGATATCATCTACGCAGAAGAATTGCTGCGTATCGAAGCCATCAAGGTGCAGCCGGAAAAGCCCTTCACGTGGGCCAGCGGCTGGCTTTCGCCTTTCTATTGCGACAACCGCAAGACCCTTTCCTATCCCGCCCTGCGCTCGTTCATCAAGATTGAGCTGGGACGTCTGGTGCTTGAACACTTTCCCCAGGCCAACGCCGTGGCCGGCGTGGCCACAGGCGCCATTCCCCAAGGCGCGCTGGTGGCCGACGAACTGGGCCTGCCTTTCGTCTATGTGCGCTCCAAAGCCAAGGACCACGGGCTGGCCAATCAGATCGAGGGTAAACTGCTGCCGGGCATGAAAGTGGTCGTGGTGGAAGACCTCATCTCCACCGGCGGCAGCAGCCTCAAAGCAGTCGAAGCCCTGCGCCAGGCCGGTGTCGAAGTGGTCGGCATGGTAGCCTCCTTCACCTATGGTTTCCCCGTGGCCGAAGAAGCCTTCCGCCAGGCCGGAGTGGAACTCATCACCGTGAGCAACTACCAGGGCGTGGTCGAAGCCGCCCTCAAGTCAGGCTACATCAAGGAAGAACAGGTACCCATGCTCCAAGCCTGGCGCCAGAACCCCGCCGAATGGGGACAATAAATCACCATTCTCAACTCTCAAATCCCAACTCCCCGTCATGAGCGACTTTGTAAGTAACGTCAAAACGATAAACTATCCGCAACAGGCTGTCTACGACTACCTGAGCGACCTCAGTCACCTCGAAGCCCTGAAACAACGCCTGGCCGACCCCGCCGTGATGGAACGCATCCAGCAGGAAGCCGACGCACGCAACATGGGCGACCTCAGCCAACGGCTCGACAACCTTACCTTCGACCGCGACTCCCTCAGCATCGGCGGCACACCCGTGGGCAACCTCAGCCTGCGCATCATCGAACGCGAAGAGCCCAAGACCATCAAACTCGAAGGCGAAGGCACACCCATTCCTCTTACTCTGTGGATACAGTTGCTGCCCGTCGACATGGTCACATGCAAGATGCGCCTCACCCTACGAGCCGAGCTCAATTTCTTTATCAAGCAAATGGTGAGCAAACCCTTGCAGGAAGGCGTGGAAAACATAGCCAACATGCTGGCAGGACTGCCCTACGGCGAGCTATAGCCACACCATTCCCCATTCTCTCTCTCAATTCTCAACTCTAAGTAATGGCAAACAAACTCTGGGAAAAGAACACACAGGTGAACGCCGAAATCGACCGCTTCACCGTGGGCCGCGACCGCGAGCTCGACCTCTACTTGGCACCCTACGACGTGCT
>CAMZHB010000028.1 GCA_947306605.1 uncultured Prevotellaceae bacterium
TTGTGGGAAACGGCTCTCGCGGATAATGAAGGTCCACTGCGGATGCGCCTCCACATAAGCCACACAAGCCGCCAACGTCTCCCGGTTACGCACCGCGTCACCCCAGTCACAAGGCTGCAGAAAATAATGTCCCGCCGGAAAAAGCAAATGATGCGACACCTCCTGTCCTGTCCACACCACCTTAACCTCGTCGGCACGGCCGATACACGGCTCAGCCCCGTCGCAGAAATCCCCCTTCGGAGAATAAGTCACCCAGTCAATCCCCTCCGGCAACGGCACCGTACCGTTCGTCTCAATAGCCACACCCCTGCCAACCCCGTGAAGCGCATCCACAAGCGACCCGTCCACCTGCAAAGCAGGCTCGCCACCCGTCAAAACAACCCAGTCAGCCGCCCACGACGACACCGCAGCCACAATTTCCCCGTCCGACATCAGCGTGCCGCCCCCATGATCCGTATCGCAAAACCTACAACGCAGGTTACACCCGGAAAACCTCACAAACACCGACGCACGGCCCGTCCAGAACCCCTCGCCCTGAAGCGAACCGAATATCTCCTTCACACACCTCATTCGTCCACCTCGTAAGTAGCCACATTGTGCTCCGACTCACGGATACTCACCTTGTAACACTTCGGGATACGCCCGCACAACCACCGCGCCAGATTCTCAGCCGTAGGGTTAAACGGAACCACATCGTTAGCACAACGGTGGTCAAGCGACTCCTTCACAATACGCTTTACCTCAGCAAAATCCACAACCATACCGTTCGCGTCCAACTCCCGCGAGCGGCAACACACAGTCACCAACGCGTTGTGACCATGCAACCCCGTACACGGACTCCCGTAGTCCAACGTCAGACGGTGAGCCATAGCCACCTCAATCACCTTCTCAACATAATACATAACCGATATCTCTCCTTTCACATGCAAAATTACACTTTTCCAACCGACCGCGCAAGACCTCAACACCCTTTAACACCGCGGCCACCCGAAACATACACACCCGCAGTGTCCACACGCAACACACCCTCACCCGCGTCATCCGTGCCACCACCGTCGTCACCGCCGCCACCACGGCCCAAAAGACGCCACCATACCACATCGCGCATACCAGCCTGGCCAAAATACGTGGCCAACACACCATGCACACGCAAACGACAGCCCAACAACCACGGATGAGCAACAAGACTCAGACTGTCACGCATCTCTGAACCTGATTTGAGAGACACAGCAAAACAATAGCTGGTATTAGTTTCCAGACTGTCGTCTGCCAGGAGGAGGTTGCTTGACGTGGAAAACGGGGGCGCAAAGACGGCGGAGGAGATGGCGGTGCCGGCGGCGCAGCCGACAATGTATGCTTCGACGGTGACGGGGCTGCTGTGGCCGGACTGCCAGAGGGCGCGCGCCTGGACAACGCTGCGGGGCACGGTGTCTGCAACATCGTCGGGGATGACGATTTCGGTACTGTCGGTGTCGCTTCCGCCGGGGAGGTCGTCGTCGGTGAGAGGACGGTCGCAGCAGACGAGGGCGGCCAGGAGAAACATGAGGGGAAGGAGTCTCATAGACGGCCTTTGCTGGAAGGGAGCGTGAGGTCGGCAGGGTCGCGACGGAGGGCCATACGCAGGGCTCGGGCGAAGGCTTTAAAGATGGCCTCGATTTTATGGTGTTCGTTGTCGCCCGTGGCGCTGATGTTGAGGTTGATGGCTGCGGCGTCGGCGAGGCTGCGGAAGAAATGGGGGAAAAGTTCCGTGGGCACGTCGCCCACACGTTCGCGACGGAAGGTGGCGCGCCAGACAAGCCAGGGACGGCCGCCAAGGTCGACGGCGACACGTGCGAGACTGTCGTCCATGGGGAGGACGAAGCCGTAGCGCTGCAAGCCCTGCTTGGTGCCGAGGGCCTCGCGGAGGGCGGTGCCGAGGACTATGGCGGTGTCTTCTACGGTGTGGTGCTCGTCAACATGGAGATCGCCACGGGCGGATACGGTGACGTCGATGCCGGCATGGCGTGCAATCTGCTGGAGCATGTGGTCGAGGAAGCCGAGCCCGGTGTGGATGTCGGCCTGTCCGGTACCGTCGAGGTCGAGACTGACACGGATGTCGGTTTCGGCGGTCTGGCGGCGCACTTCTGCGCGACGCGCTCCCCCGATGAGGACGGAGGCGATGCGGTGCCAGTCCATGTCGGGCGAAAGAAGAAGGTGGCGGCAACCGAGGTTGGCAGCGAGACGGGCATCGGTGTCCCTGTCGCCGATAACGTAAGAATTGGCGAGGTCGTAACGGCCCGTGGTGTATTTGCCGAGCATCCCGGTGCCGGGCTTGCGGGTGTTGGCGCCGGCTTCGGGGAATGTGGTGTCGATGAGGATGTTGTCAAACTCCACGCCGACGCTCCTGAGGGTGTCGAGAAGGAAGTTGTGGACGGGCCAAAACGTGTTTTCGGGAAACGAAGGCGTTCCGAGCCCGTCTTGGTTTGACACCATGACGAATTCAAAGTCCGTTTTCTGACGGATGAGGGACAACTGTGTGAGCATGCCGGGGACGAAGCGCAGTTTCTCGAAGCTGTCGATTTGCTCGTCGGCGGGTTCGGCAATCAAGGTGCCGTCGCGGTCGATGAAGAGGGCTTTTTTCAGGTTCATAACTGGTGATTTATATGGCATAATTGCCGTGCCTAATTCTCTATTGTCTACTCTCAATTCCGACTCAAGGTTTGTACTGGCGCAGTGCGGCCAGGAAGCGGTTGTTTTCCTGCTGCGTGCCCACAGTTATGCGCAAACAGTCGCCACAAAGGGTGACGTGGCTGCGGTTACGGACAATGACGCCTTGGCTGACGAGATACTCGTACACTTGGCCGGCACCGCGGAAACGGGCGAGGAAAAAGTTGGCGTCGGTAGGGAAAACGCGCTCGCAGAGAGGGAGTTCGCTGACGGCAACCATGAGACCGGCGCGCTCCTGGAGGATTTGCTTGACCCAACGGTCGACCTCGAAGCGGCGGGAGAGCATTTCGCGGGCTTTCTCCTGCGTGAGCGTGTTGACATTGTAGGGATATTTCACCTTGTTGAAGAGCCGGATGATGTCGGGTGCGGCAAAGGCCATGCCAAGACGGATGGCCGCGCTGGCCCATGCCTTGGAGAAAGTGTTTAGCACAATCAGATTCGGAAATTCATTGATTCTCAAACGGAAAACAGGTTTTGGAGAGAAATCACTGTAAGCCTTGTCCAGCACAATTATGCCTTGGAAACCGCGCAGCACGGTTTCGATGGCCTCAGGGTCGAGACTGTTGCCCGTGGGATTGTTGGGCGAGCAGAGGAAGATGACTTTGGTGCGCTCGTTAACGACATCGAGCAACTTTTGTGGCTCCAAATTGAAATTGTCTCCGAGTAAAACTTTCCGATATTCGACATCGTTGACGTCGGCACACACCTGGTACATGCCATACGTGGGTTCCATGGCCACGACATTGTCGCGTCCGGGCACACAGAAGACACGGAAAACCAGGTCAATGGCTTCGTCGCTGCCGTTGCCCAGAAACATCTGCTCGGGAGCCACACCCTTGAGCGGGGCGAGGAGTTGCTTCAGCTCTTCTTGCAGCGGGTCGGGATAACGGTTGACTGGCACATTGTAAGGGCTCTCGTTGGCGTCAAGAAACGTGTTTGCCGTTTTTCCCTTATACTCGTCGCGTGCCGAGCTGTAGGGCTTCAGCGCCCAGATGTTGGGCCTGACCAAATCCTTTAACGGTTTCATATCTTATTGACTTGATTTAATCTGATTTCCATGGCCCGTTTGTGAGCCTCAAGTTGTTCTGCCCCGGCCATAGCCACGACAGCGGGACCGATAGAGCACACACCCTCGGGGGTAAGTTCCTGTAGCGTCATCTTACGCATGAAACTGTCGAGACACAGTCCGCTGTAAGCCCGGGCATAGCCCTTCGTGGGCAACGTATGGTTGGTGCCCGAAGCATAGTCTCCGGCACTCTCGCAACTGTACGGCCCCAGGAAGACGCTGCCTGCGTGAGTGATGCGCGCAGCCACGTCACGGTAACGCTCAGTGGCCACCACAAGATGCTCAGGCGCGTAACGGTTGGTCAAGTCCACGGCTTCGTCCATGTCGTGTACCAGAATCAGCACGCTGTGTGCGAGAGCCTTCTCGGCAATATCGCGACGCGGCAGCGCAGAGAGCTGTTGCTCCAGCTCGTCTTGCACCCGCACCAACAAATCTTCGTCGGTCGAAACGAGAACTACCTGACTGTCGGCGCCATGTTCGGCCTGGCTCAGCAGATCGGCGGCCACGAAAGCGGCATTGGCCGACTTGTCGGCGAGCACCTCCACTTCGCTCGGTCCCGCAGGCATGTCTATGGCCACGTCAGTCAGAGACACCAGTTGCTTGGCCGCAGTCACGTATTGGTTACCCGGACCAAAAATCTTGTCAACGCGAGGCACGCTCTCCGTACCGCAAGCCATGGCGGCGATGGCCTGAGAACCGCCCAGCTTATATACCTTCTGCACGCCGGCAAGCCGGGCCGCGTAGAGAATAGCCGGATTTATGCGGCCGTCACGTGCGGGTGGCGTACACAGTATCACCTCTTTGCAACCGGCTATCTGGGCCGGTGTGGCCAGCATGAGCACCGTGGAAAACAGCGGAGCCGTTCCGCCGGGCACGTAGAGCCCCACCCGCTCGATGGGAACCGACTTCTGCTCGCACACAACGCCCGGAGCGGTCTCCACACGGATGGTGCTGAACGTTTGGGCGCGGTGGAAACGCTCGATATTGGCCTTGGCCAGACGGATGGCCTCTTTCAGCGGCGCGCCAACCAAGCCTGCGGCTTCGTAAAACTCTTCATCGGAGACCAGAAACGAATCCAGCGACACCTTGTCGAACTGTAGTTCATAGTCTCTCAGGGCTGCGTCGCCGCGGGTGCGCACCTGCTCAACCACAGCTCCCACCGTGGCGAACAGTTGCGTGACATCAAACGACGGGCGTTTGAGCAACGCGTCCCAAGATGCCTTTTCCGGGTATTTTACTACGTCAAGTTTCATCCTTTATAAAATCATTTTCTCAATAGGCAGCACCAGTATGCCCTGGGCTCCGTTTTCCTTCAGCTGACCTATGATTTCCCAGAAACGGTCTTTGTCAAGCACCGTGTGAACACTACACCAGTCCTTGTCAGCCAGCGGCATAATCGTGGGACTCTTGACACCGGGCAGCACACGCACGATGTCTTCCACGCGGTCGCGGGGTACGTTCATCAGAACATATTTCTTGTCATCCGCTTCCTTGACGGCCTGAAGGCGGAACAGCAGTTGTTCGAGGATATCGCGCTTTTCGGCCTCCATACGCGGGTAACCGATGAGCAGGGCTTCGCTCTGGACCACCGTTTCTACCTCGCGCAAATTGTTGCTTACGGGTGTGGAGCCGGAACTGACGATATCGAAGATGGCGTCTGCAAGACCGATGCCCGGAGATACCTCCACGCTGCCCGTAATGACGTGCACTTCGGCCTTTATGCCCTTCTCGCCAAGAAATTTCTTCAGGATGTTCGGATAGGACGTGGCTATGGTCTTGCCTTCAAACCACTCCAGCCCGCAGTAGTGCTCTCCCTTGGGCACGGCAAGCGACAAGCGGCAGCGGCTGAACCCCAAACGGCGGATGATGTCGGCCTTCTCGCCGCGTTCAAGAAATTCGTTCTCGCCCACAATGCCTATGTCGGCCACGCCACTGGCTACCGTCTGCGGTATGTCATCGTCGCGCAGGAACAGGACCTCCATGGGGAAGTCTTTGGCCTCCACCAGAAGGCCGCGCACGGATTTTCTCACTTTAATGTCGGCTTCGCCGAGCAACGCCATCGTGTCTTCGTAGAGGCGTCCTTTGGATTGTACTGCTATTCTCAACATCATTTTCTAAAATAAAGGGAGACCTACCGCTTTCGGCAAGTCTCCCGTTTGTTATATTCCGTTGCATACACAACATCACCCGCCGAATGAATCCTCATTTGGTTTTATGATGATGAATATGTGCTTCTGTCCATTTCATTCCGCTTGCAAAAATAACAAAATCCCGCCAAAGTGCAAAACTTTTGCGTCATATTTTGCAATTTTGTCCACTAACAGGCGTAATCCACGCAACTGCGGCCCTGCACGTAGGGCTTCAGCCCGCCCGCAGCCGACACGTGGTCGGGGAAGGTGCTGTAACGCCGCACGTCGTCCAATGTGTCGAAAACGCCCTCAAGGCAAATGTCCCACGTCTCCTGTCCGTTCACGTTGAAACCCACCTCTATGGCTCTGACGAACGGCAACTTGTCGCGCAAGGCCAATATCTGCGCGCGGAATGTCTCACGCACCGTTTTGCGCGTGGCTTCATCGACGTCGTCACGAAAGCGAAACATCACTACATGTTTAATCATTTTCAGTTTTCCTCCTTATCTTCCGGCCGGATGACCGATATTATAGAACTTATTTGTACCTTTACACCGCCAAAGTTAACTATAAATATTCATGCGGCCCACAAATATCGCAGACAAATTCATCCGGGCACTCCTGTATTGCGCCCTGCCGCTCCTGACACTGGCCTCCTGCCAACGGCCGGGCAAAAGCGGCGCGCCGGGTGCCGCCACGCAGGCCGCAGCTACGTTCGACCTCGAAGATGTAGAGAGAGCCGGCGAACTGATAGCCGTCACCTTGAGCGGACCTGAGACTTACTACACCTACCGCGGGCAAGAAATGGGACTCCAGTACCTCATGGCCGAACGCTTCACGAAGAGCCTCGGCCTCGGCCTGCGCATGGAAATTGCCCACGACACGACAGAACTGCTCAACATGCTCTCCGGCGCCAAAGCCGACCTCATAGCCTGCCCCCTGCCCAAGACGCTCGTAGAGAAACACGGTCTCATCCCCGTGGCCACGCAGCAGGGCGGACGCAAAGCCTGGGCCGTGCGCACCACGTCGCCCCGGCTGGCCAGCACACTCATCACCTGGTGGAATCCCTCCCTGCCCGACGCCATCACAAAGCAGATAGAAACGGCCAAAGCCGACATAACTCCCGCCACACCGAACATACGCACCGCTTATCTCCCACAAGCGAAAGGCCGCATATCGCCTTACGACGAGCTGTTCAGGACACACGGCGCGAAAAACGGCATCGACTGGCGCCTGCTCGCGGCCATGGCGTGGCAGGAATCGGCATTCAACCCCACAGCCCGCTCATGGGCCGGCGCACGCGGACTGATGCAAATCATGCCTGCCACAGGCGCACGCCTGGGTCTCACCACCGCCCAACTGAACGAGCCCGACGCAAGCATACGCGGGGCATCGGCCTATCTGAAACAACTCTACGGCAAATTCAGCGACATCAATACGCCCGCAGAGCGCATCAAGTTCGCCATAGCCGCCTACAACGCCGGCCCGGGTCACGTGCGCGACGCCATGCGCCTGACACAGAAACACAAGATGTCCCCCCAATCCTGGGACCGTGTGGCTCCGTTCATCCTCAAACTCAGCGACGCGCGCTACTACCGCGACCCTGCGGTGAAGAACGGCTATATGATTGGGCGCGAAACCCACGACTACGTTTACGCTGTCCTGCGTCACTGGCAACACTTCGGAGGTATCGTCACGGGAACTGGCATCGGTGTCTCAGCAGACCTACACAGCACACCCGAACGGGCCACCCGCAAAAACCGGTTCACACGCAACAACCGCGGACTGTCGCCTAACGATTCGGTGTTTCAGATTGAGTAATTACCGGCACAAAGCACCTTTATTCTGAATAAATCACTACCTTTGTAACGTTGAACCCACAAAACGGCCCATTCATGAACAAAAATTACGAGCGGCTCATCCGCACATTTCCCGACTTTCCGAAACCCGGCATCGTGTTTGTAGACTGGATGCCAGTGCTCCAAGACCCCGCCAGCTTCGACCAGCTCATCGACGACCTGGTGACGCTCGTCAGCAAAGACAACAAGCCCTTCACCAAGATTGCCGCCCTCGAGTCGAGAGGCTTCTTCCTCGGCATTCCAATCGCCCACCGTCTCGGCGCAGGCTTCGTGCCCATACGCAAAAAGGGCAAACTGCCCGGAACGTGCCTTTCCATCTCCTACGCCTTGGAATACGGCACCGCAGCCATCGAGATACAGGCCGACGCACTCAAGAGCGACGACCGCGTGCTCATCGTGGACGACCTTTTGGCCACGGGAGGCACCATGAGAGCCGCCAACAAAATGATTGAAAACGTCACCGGCGACATCGAAAACCTCTTCTTCCTCGAACTGGACTTCCTGGAAGGCGGCAAGCTGATTAACCATCCTTACCGCTCCCTCAAGCACATCTGACCCCCCCTTTGCCACGCCATGAGACGCACGTGCTTTCTCTTAACCCTGATATTGTGCCTCGCAACCGGCACCTACGGCCAACGGCTTAAAGTAGGGCTCGTGCTGGGAGGCGGTGGCGCCAAAGGAGCCGCCGAAGTAGGCGTGCTAAAAGCCATCGAAGAAGCCGACATACCCATCGACTGCATCGCAGGGACCAGCATAGGCTCCATCGTGGGCGGCCTCTACGCCAACGGATACCGCGCCGCCACGCTCGACTCCCTCTTCCGCTCGCAGGAGTGGCTCTACCTGCTCTCCGACCGCAACGACAAGTTGAGCACAGCTCCCATAACAACCGAAGACGGCGTGACTTACGTCTTCGGATATCCCATTGCACGCAAAAAGAAAGGGAGCCCGAAGAAAGGACCGGGCGTTTTCCACGGCGACAACATCGTGCAATTCCTCGACAGCCTCATTGAATTCTGCGACTCGACCAACTTCGACAGCCTGGCCATCCCCTTCCGCTGCGTGGCAACCGACGTAAAACACCACAAGGAGGTCGTGCTCAGCCACGGATACCTCTCGCAAGCCATGAGGGCCAGCATGGCCATTCCCGGAGCCTACAAACCCGTCATCATCGACACCTGTACGCTCTACGACGGCGGACTGGTCAACAACCTGCCCGTGGACGTGGCGCTCGACATGGGAGCTGACGTCATCATTGCCGTAGACCTGACGCAGAACAAGCACGAGGACCGCGACTACGAACGCGAAAGACGCTCCCTCTTCAGAGGTCTCATCGGCTGGGCCGTCAAACGTCCCGACCTGAAGAAATATAACGAAAACCGCATGCGGGCCGACGTCTACATCAACCCGACACTGAAAGGCTACAGCGCCACCAGTTTCAAAACCGACAAAATCAACGCCATGTTAGCCATAGGTGAGGCCGAAGGCAAGGCAAACCTGAAAAAGCTGAAGAAACTCCGCAAGTACATATACAAAGGCGTCAAGCCCGACAAGCCACTCTAACCGCCGGATGACAAACCGACTCCCCTGTCCCGCCCTCCTGCTTTCGCTGCTCATGCTCTCGTGCGCCGGCGGAAGCCCCCAACGCCAGGCCACAGCCGCCCCGGACGAACCGTGGAGCGAACAGGAACAGCCCGAGCTCGACCTGCGCAGCCACGAGGCCTACGTCGACATGGAACACCGCGCCATCATCACCGACACCATCGACAGCGACACCGTCACACTCGAGATGGCCGACCAGCCCTTCGGCGGAATCTTCACCTACCGCCTCGTGCGCGACGGCAAAAACCGCTACCGCGAGACCACCGCGGGCATGGACACCCCCGACATAGGCTACGGAGGCACCTGGTACCTCGGCCGAATAGGCAAAGAGACCAAACTGCTCTGCCGCTCGGGCCTGACGGGACACATACTCTTCACCCTCACCGGCAGCGACCACTACGACACCTACCGCGAGCGCTGTTACATGCGCCTGCTCAGCGGTAACTTCAAGGCTGGCAAAAACGGGAAAGTGCAATTCAAAGCCGACAAAACGTGCAAGGGACTCAACCGCTGCCCGGCAGGCACATCGTTCACCTTCGCACGCGACGCCTTCGGACAGATAGCCCCCATCATACGCTCCGAATACGACGGACGCCACTACATGTTCGAGCACGCCGCCGAATGCCCCCTCGTCGTCTACGCCACAAGGCTCCACCCCAGCGACGGGCTCATCATAGACCGCGCCGTCTACTACCTCCACCACGACGGAAAGCCTTCGCGCACGTGGCTCCACAAGGAAGCGCTCGACTGGGCCTCGCTGATGTACTACTACCCCAAAGACCTGCGCCGCATGCTCGCGGAACTTCAGGAACTGGAGCGGCCCGACGAGACCGAACAATGGAATCTGGCGCTCCTGGAGGCATACAAGGCCACGTATCCCGACTATTTCAACTGACAAAAACGACACACGCATGAAACTCGCCATCATAGGTACCGGAAAAATCGTACACAGCGCCCTCAGAGCCCTGCCCGACGTGCCGCAGATTGAAGTGCGCGCCATCTACGCCCGTCCACAGAGCCGCGACAAGGGCGAAGCCATCGCACGCGAGCACCATATCCCCGAGGTATACACTGACTACGCCCGCCTGCTCCGCGAAAGCGACGCCGATTTCATCTATGTGGCCAACATCAACCTCGTGCACTACGACTACGCGCGGCAAGCCCTGCTCGCCGGCAAACATGTCATCGTAGAAAAGCCGATGTGCGTCAACGCAAGTCAGACACGCCGCCTCGCAGATTTGGCCAAAAGCCGGGGACTCTACCTCTTCGAGGCACTCACCTTCCTCCACGCCCCCTTCTTCCGCCACATCGCCGACACCCTGCCCCGGCTTGGCAACGTGAGGCTCATGCTTTGCAACTACTCCAAGTATTCCACGCGCTACGACAACTACCTGAAAGGCATCGTGGAACCCGTGTTCGACCCCGCACTCGCGGGAGGCACGCTGCTCGACCTTAACATATACAACCTCAACTTCGCCCTCTACCTCTTCGGACGCCCGCTCGGCGTGACCTATGCCGCCAACCGCGGCTACAACGGCGTGGACATCTCCGGCGTTGTCACCCTGCGCTACGACGGATTCGTCGTACAGTGCGCCGCAGCCAAAGACTCGTTCAGCCCGGGAAGCATCAGCATCCAGGGAGAGCGGGGATGGTTGCGCGTGGAA
>CAMZHB010000029.1 GCA_947306605.1 uncultured Prevotellaceae bacterium
CATCTACGAAGTACCCGTACGTATGGATGACCAAAATCTGGACAAGACCATCCTCAAGAAATTCGGTATGAACGTAGATGACGAACAGGTCATTCTAGGGCCGTGGAAGGAATTCCTGAACCGCCGCAAAAACGCGAAAGAAGTAGTCAAGATCGGTTTAGTTGGCAAATACGACCTTCAGGACGCCTACAAGAGCATTCTTGAATCACTCTCACAAGCGGCCACGTACCATGACCACAAACTGAAAACCGAATTTATCAACAGCGAAAAGCTCACAGAAGAGAACGTGGCCGAACAAATTGACAAAATGGACGGCATTATCATTTGTCCAGGCTTTGGCCAACGTGGCATCGAGGGTAAAATTCTGGCAACGCAGTATTGCCGCGAACACGACATCCCCACATTTGGCATCTGCCTCGGCATGCAAATGATGGTGATTGAATACGCACGCAACGTATTGGGATACAAAGATGCCAACAGTTCGGAAATGGACTTACAAACACAGCACAACGTAATTGATATCATGGAGGAGCAGAAGAACATTACGAATCTAGGCGGCACAATGCGTCTGGGCGCATACAAGTGTAAACTTAAAAAAGGCAGCCTTGCATATAAAGCCTACCGCAAAGAAACTATCTCGGAACGCCACCGTCATCGTTTTGAATTCAACAGTCAATATCGCGACGAGTATGAACAAAACGGCATGATTTGTTCAGGTACGAATCCTGATACCGGGTTAGTGGAGATTGTCGAAGTTCCCGATAAGAAATGGTTCCTTGGTACACAGTTCCATCCAGAATACAACAGCACTGTTTTGGCCCCCAATCCACTCTTCATGGATTTTATGAAGGCCGTGGTCAAACATAAGAAGCTGTAAATACGACAAAGAAAAAAGTATATCAACTTAAACAATTCATATTCCAGATAAATGAACAAGAATACCGTCATCGGTTTTGTCCTAATGGCCCTTGTGCTGTTCGGCTATACCTATTATGCCACGCCAAGCGCAGAGCAACAAGAGGCAATGCGACGTTACAATGATTCCATCGCAGCTGTCAATGCCCAAATGCAGCAAGCAAACGAACAGGCCCGACTTGCCGAGCAACAACATGCAGATTCTATAGCTCAAAATGACACGACGTCTCTCTTTTCCGCCTCATTACGCGGAACTGGTCAACCTATGGTCCTTGAAAATAACGTGGTAAAGCTGACGTTCAACACTTTGGGCGGCAGCATAGAGGCAGTTGAATTAAAAGAATACAAAAACCAGCAAAAACAACCCGTAATGCTATTTGACAAACAGACGGCCCGCATGAACTACGCCCTTTGTTTGTCTGAAGGTACGGTTAATACAGCTGAGCACGTCTTTACTGCAGAGAACGTTACTGATTCTACAATTACCATGCGCCTGCTTGCAAAGAGCGGAAGCTGTCTGGTGTTTGACTATAAACTGATACCAGACAACTATATGGTCAACCTGAACATACATGGCGAAGGCGGCTTGGAACGTTTTTGGGCTCCTGATAAGAAATACCTATACATGGAGTGGCAAGACAGCGTAAGACAACAGGAGAAAGGCTATACTTTCGAAAGTCGCTATTCTCGTCTTACCTATAAGGAGCGAGACGGAGGCATTGACTATCTGACAGAGACGAAAGCCAAAGAAGAAAAGCCGGAAAAGCCCCTTGACTGGATTGCATTCAAGAATCAATTCTTCAGCCATGTATTAATCAGTTACCAAGGCTTCACTGAAGCACATATCAAAAGCACTCCACTTGCAGAAGGTTCGGGATACCTGAAATATGACGAAGCATACATGAAGACAGCCTTCGACCCATCAGGAAAACAGCCGACACAATTGCAACTATATTTGGGGCCCAACAAATTCCGTCTACTTCAATCGATGAACAAGTTCACTCTGGTTGACGGCAAAGACTTGGATTTGGACCATTTGATAGACCTTGGTTGGCCTATTGTGCGTTGGATAAACCGTTTCTTTACCATCTACGTGTTTGACTGGTTCACGCGTCTTGGTTTACCTATGGGCATCGTACTTCTGCTCATTACCATTCTCCTGAAAGTGCTCGTCTATCCCACTACACGCAAAAGTTACATGAGCAGTGCCAAGATGCGCGTTCTCAAACCAAAACTGGACGAACTCAACGAGAAGTATCCGAATAAAGAAGACGCCTTGAAGAAGCAACAAGAAATGATGTCCATTTACAGCCAGTATGGTGTAAGCCCGATGGGCGGTTGTCTACCTATCTTGTTACAGATGCCTATCTGGATAGCCATGTTTAACTTTGTTCCTAACGCCATAGAATTGCGTCAACAGAGTTTCTTGTGGGCTGATGACCTTTCCACGTATGACGATGTACTCAGTTGGGGTTCCAAACTGCCTCTTATAGGCAACCACCTCAGTATTTTCTGCCTACTATTCTGTATTTCCAATCTGCTATATAGTTGGATAAACATGAAACAACAGCGAGACTCGATGATGGGTCAGCAGGCAGAACAAATGAAGATGATGCAATGGATAATGATGCTCATGCCTCTGTTCTTCTTCTTCATCTTCAATGACTACTCATCCGGTTTGAACTATTATTACTTCATCTCATTGCTGGCAAGTGCCGTTACCATGTGGTGGTTACGCTGGCGTACAGACGACAAGAAGCTACTTGCGAAATTGGAAGAAAACTATCAGAAGAACAAGAACAATCCAAAGAAAGTCAGTGGTCTGGCTGCGCGTCTCGAAGCTTTGCAAAAGCAACAAGAACAGCAACAGCAGCGAATGAAAAAAAGATAATTCCTGTCAGTAAAGGAGGAATGGCTCATGGTAAAAAGGGGCTGTCCCTCCTTATTTCATTTAATACAAAACCAATAACAATGAAAATCCAAACTTTATTCCTTTCATTAAGTGTTATGGCAACATTAGCCACCAGTTCCTGCTCTGATTCATCAACAGGGAAAGACTTTATTGGCAAATCAACAACGACTTTTGAAAACGACCTGCTTTCTCCGGAAGCCCTGTGGTCACTCGGACGTATTGGTTCCTATCAAATGGCACCGGACAACAAGATGGCCATTTACAACGTAACTTACTACAGCGTTGAACAGAATAAGAGCCATACTATACTCTACAAGCAAGACTTTGACAAGAATGACAATAAATTGTTGACGAAGACAAATGATAACGAACGCGGACCTGTATTCTTTAATAATGGTAAGAAAGTGCTCTTTCTGTCGAACAAGAGCGGCAGTAACCAGCTTTGGACAATGAATGCCGATGGCAGCGGGCGCAAACAAGTTTCTGACCTCAACGATGACATCAGTGAATTTCTGCTATCTCCCGATGAGAAACAACTTATCCTCATCATGGAAGTTGAAGACACCACTAATATCCAAAAGAATGACGAAGACCTGTCACTAAGTAGCGGAATGGTCATCAACAATTACATGTATAAACACTGGGATCAGTTCGTAAAAACGATTCCACATCCGTTCTTGGCTGAATTTGACGGGAAAAGCGTCACAGTAAAGAAAGATATCCTTGAAGGAGAACCCTACGAATGTCCGATGCTTCCTTTTGGCGGCGCAGAACAACTAGCTTGGAGTCCTGACAGTAAGACTATCGCCTATACCTGTCGCAAAAAGACGGGAGTAGACTATGCAACTAGTACGGACAGCGACATATTTCTGTATAACCTAGAAGAAGGTAGCACACGTAATATCTGTAAACCGGAAGGCTTTGTTGAACCTGAAACAGAAGCTACCCGCAGTAAACAAGACCAATCTATTAACAAACAAACTGAAGACTGCAACATGGGTTATGACCAAAACCCACAATACTCGCCCGACGGCAAATATATCGCATGGCAAAGCATGGAACGTGACGGCTATGAAAGTGACCGCACACGCTTATGCGTATATGAAATAGCCACAGGCAAGAAAACGTATGTCACCGAAAGTTTTGAATCAGGCGTAGACACTTATTTGTGGGGCGATGACAGTCAAACGCTCTACTTCACAGGTGTTTGGCACGGCACCATCATGGTTTACAAGACCAATCAGGAGGGTGACGTTCAGAAACTCACGGACGGTACTTATGACTATAGCCTTGTTTCTCTGGCAGACGAAGGTCAAAGCCTCATTGTCAAACGTCATAGCATGAGTCAGGCAGATGAGGTCTACAAAGTGGCTTTAAACGACAATAATAAAGTGACTCAACTAACCGATGAAAACGGTTCCATTTACAGCCAGCTCACGATGGGTAATGTTGAAGAGCGTTGGATTCCCACTGTTGACGGCAAAGAAATGCTCACATGGGTCATCTATCCTCCCCACTTCGATTCCACAAAGACCTATCCCACCCTGCTCTACTGCGAAGGCGGCCCGCAGAGTCCCGTCAGCCAGTTCTGGAGTTACAGATGGAATTTCCAAATCATGGCAGCCCACGGTTACATTGTCGTTGCTCCCAATCGTCGTGGCCTACCTGGCTTTGGGATGGAATGGCTTGAAGAAATCAGCGGCGACTACACAGGTCTTTGCATGCAGGACCAATTGTCGGCAATCGATGCCCTCTGCAAAGAGCCGTATGTTGACAAAGACCGTCTCGGATGCGTAGGTGCTTCGTTTGGAGGCTTTAGTGTTTATTGGTTAGCCGGACATCACAACAAGCGTTTCAAATGTTTCATCTCGCATGACGGCATTTTCAACACACATCAACAGTATGCAGAAACCGAAGAAATGTGGTTCCCCAACTGGGACCTTGGTGCAGCACCTTGGACAGCCGAAGGGAAAGCGCTTAAAGCCTACACCGATTCGCCACACTTGAGTGTAGACAAATGGGACACGCCCATTCTCTGCATCCACGGCATGAAAGATTACCGTATCCTTCACTCGCAAGGACAGGCTGCCTTTGATGCAGCGCTTTTGCGTGGCATTGACGCCCAGTTACTCCTATTCCCCGACGAGAATCACTGGGTACTCAAGCCTCAAAACGGCGTTTTATGGCAGCGGACGTTCTTCCGTTGGCTCGACAAATGGCTTAAAAAGTAACGGATGCAACTTTCTGTCATCATTCCCGAATATAATTACGACTGTACCAAGCTCGTAAGCGACCTCCGTCAATCATGCGAGGCCGCTTACGGGCTTTCATCTTATGAAATACTCGTCATTGACGACGGTTCAACAAATACCGAGACCCTCGAAACCAACAAAGCCATCGACAAATGGCCTGGCTGTCAATTTATACGCAAGACAGCCAACACTGGACTGGCCAACACGCGTAACGAAGGCATCAAACGTTCAAGCGGAGAGTTTGTCGTCATTATTGACTGCGATGCCAAAGTACACAACTCAGACTTCATAGCACATTATATGGAGGCAGCCCGTCAAGAAAAGGACAATGAATTCGTCATCTGCGGTTCCATTCTCACCACACCGGAATATTCACGCCCCGACAACCAGTTGCGCTATCGTTACGAGGTGGCCGCCAACCGCATACGCGACATAAAATACCGTCAAGCCCATCCGTACAACAGTTTCACGGCCTTCAACGTACTCATTAGCCGCGACGTGTTTTCCCGACTGGTTTTTGAAGACATCATCTCCCAATATGGCTATGAAGACACGCTCTTCGGTATGCAGTTGCAGAAACTGGGCATTCCTGTACACCACATCGACAACCCGTTAATCCATACCGGCATAAACAGTAACGAGGATTTTCTTCATAACACCGAACAAGCACTACAAAACCTCAACACCCATGCACGTCTCTTCCCCCAAGGTACACCCATCACCCGCACTGTCGAACGGATGCGCCGTCTCCGGTTGCTTCCCCTTGTCAAAATGTGGCACAAGTGGTTTGTCGGTCTGGAACGCCGCAACTTGCTAGGAAAGAACCCCAGCCTGCTGGTCTTCAAGATATACAAACTCGGTTATTTCGCGCAACTACGCCATTGAATCACCAGAATGCGCATTACCATTTACATCATTGCCGTCACCTTATGCGTTGCATGCCAGCACAGGCCCGCCATATCGCAGGCAGAAGCCGAGAAGGTTATCAATGAGACTGAAGTAGTCCTGAGAGAAGTCCAACAGGTTTTGGATGATACCACTGATACAACGCGACAAATCGGAACTGGCGCCACGTCTTCCTCATTTTCATCACATTATCAGCCAGATGAAGAAACCAACAACCTGCGCGGATGGGACCCGCCCTCAGAAAATGACATGGAAGACAACGGTATGAGACGCTATATGGAAAACTACGACGAGGAAGGCTGGAACTGATTCTTCCATATCAAAGAATCCTTATGCCATGCCGGACATAAGGATTTCTATATCGGACTTCGTCATTCCCACATCGGACTTTGTCGCCCGTATGTCTGACATAGAAAAATGTTCATAAGAAAAACTGCGCCGGTGATGCGATGAAATCTCTGTAAAAACAGGATTTGAGGCCATCCGCACCTTTGTAATCTGAATCATGTGAAACAGCGCGCCATCGATACGGAAAGGACACTCGGTTAAGTTTAATTATTTGATGAGTTTCCCAGTCGAACCGGCACAGTTTTATGATTTCCTGCAAACAAAGGTAGGAAGAAAACTTTAAACAACAACTTTTGGAGCCAATATTTTTCATCTAAAACGCCAAAAAACGTGTTTTTATAGGAAAAAACACGTTTTGACGTCTATTTTATGCCCTGCTGAACCTTCCGAAAATGCTTTATCAGACTGTATGCCGAATAAAGTCCCAGTTCACCGGCCTTACTGAGGTCGGTAAAGCCCTCCTGATAATCCGCCAGTTCCACACGGAGCAACCCACGGTTATAATATGCCTCGGCTAATGAAGGCTGACATTCAATAGCCTTGTCATAATCCTGCAAAGCCGCGGCAATGTCTTTTATACGTGCGTGAATACACCCCCGATTATAATAAATGTAACCACAGGAAGGCTCATAGGCAATGGCACGTGAGAAATCGTCGAGAACAGGTTTATAATCGAGTCGCGCATCTTGCACACGGGAAACTTCACCTTGACCCTTCTTGAATTGGAGTGCCTCCAATTGTTTCTCATTAACCACAGCGCGCAGGAAAAGTGCCGCCACATACGTACTGTCCAGCGACAAAGCCTGGTCAAGATCAGCCAACGCCGCCGTATAATCACGCTTGCTTGCAGCACAAAAAGCATGAGCAAAAAGCAACGGGATATTGCGGCTCTCTTTCCCCAAACGTCCGGCCAGACGGAGGACATCGGCATCAATGGCCTTGATGTCATCGGCACCAAGTGCACCCTCACGCGACGCTATATAAACTTGGCGTTCCAGCAATCCCGTACCATTGAATTTATCCAGGAATGCGGCATACGAAGAACGGACTGCCAGACCACTGCCTTGGGGCAAGAAAGTGAGGAGATAGAGAGGCTGGCTCTCAACAGCCACATCGCGATTCTGAATGCGGCCACGATAATCGCTGGCATAGAATTTGGCAATATTCTCCTCATCATTCTCTACCACCATCTTCTTGTAATCATCTATATCCTGCTCCTTTTGCTTGCGGGTCGGCTTCTGCCGACGGCGATGTCCCGTTCCGAACATATCATCCAAACGTGCGATGTATACTTTCCGTTCATCGGCTAAAGCAAGTTTGTCTTGACCGATCAGACGTCGGCAACGGGCACGGTTTTCATAACCTGTCAAGAAATTAGGATAATCTTCAAGTACCGTAGTATAGTCACGGATGGCACCACGATAATCACCCGTTTGCTCAAGCAGCAGAGCCCGGTTGAAAAGAGCCAGACGGTCGCGTGGTTCGCGCTTTAAAACAAAATTAAAGTCCTCAATGGCCAAATTATTCTCGCCTACTTGCATTCGCAGAAGGCCTCTGTTATAGTGACCGGGGTAATTGTCCGGATCTATGTCAAGAGCAATATTGTAGTCATCCATTGCGCCACGGAGATTGTTACGACGAAAACGTGCCATGGCCCGGTTCAGGTAAAACCCGGCCTTCTTGGGAGACTGCAGAATGGCTCTGTCATACGTTTCTTCGGCATTTGCATATTCTTCACGTTGCATTTGCAACATGGCACGAGCCCCTAAAGCATCGACATCATAAGGATTGATGCGCAAAGTCTGGCTTATCAAAGTGTCGGCAAGTACCGTGTCTTGACGTTCAAGGGCTATTTGCGCCTTGAGCATGTAGCAACGCGCGTTTGTAGGCCATTTCTGAATCATCGTGTCAAGCAAAGCATCGGCCGTAGCCAAACTATCCATCGACGTTTGACAAAGAACCAAATTGTGCCAAATATCTTTGTCATCATCACGTCGGCTGAGCAAGAGACGGTAATCATCAGACGCCTTGGTATACTCGGCATTCATGATATAACTAATGGCACGCAAACGGAAAACATCGTCTATGAACGGATCGCGTTCAATTGATAAAGAGCAATCATCGATAGCCCCGATATAATCGCCAAGATAATATTTTGCAACTGCCCTATAGTAATAAGGTTCATACAGATAGGGCTTCGCCTGTATGACCTGATTAAAGTATTGAATGGAGAGCGCGTAATCTTCATAGTAGAGTGCATTGCGCCCTATGGTTATAACTCCGTCGGCATTCAGTTGTGCCCTGCCTAATAACGGGAATAAAAACAGCAGAATAGGAATTAGGAGACGCTTCAAGCCTTTTTAACCGTCTTTACTTTGTACGAACAATGGGTTTTACCCTTGAGGAAAGCCAAAAGTTTGCTTTTGTTCATCTGTTTTCGGAATGTGGAAATATGATCAATAAACATGCGGCCTTCCAAATGGTCAAATTCATGCTGCATGACGCGGGCCAAATAACCTTCAACCCACTCGTCGTGATGAATAAAGTTTTCGTCATCATACGATACACGTATACGTGTGGGACGTGTCACACTTTCTGAAATGCCAGGCAAACTTAAACAGCCCTCTTCCATAGTTTCCGTCTCGTCATTGGTTTCATGGATATGGGCATTGAAATATACATGACGGAAACCTTTGTATTCGGGCAAATCATCTGAGAGAATGTCAAGGTCAATCACTACAACACGGATGGATTTTCCAATTTGCGGTGCAGCCAGACCGACACCATTCGAAGCTTCTAAAGTTTCGTACATGTCCTTTACCAGTGGGTCAAGAACATCATGATTGAGTTCCACATCTTGTGCCACTTCGCGCAAGACAGGCATGCCATAAATATAAATAGGTAGTTTCATAACTGAATATATTCGCTTTTGTTAAATCGCCATTTCAATCTACGCTCTTCGGCTTTCCATGTACGATTGCAGAATGATGGTTGCACTAATTTCATCAACCAAGGCTTTGTTTTGTCGAGCCTGCTTTTTCAAACCGCCATCAATCATAGCCCTGTGTGCAAGCACTGAAGTAAAGCGCTCGTCTGTCGTTTCAATAGGAATCTGAGGAAAAGACTTGTGGAAACGGGTGATAAAAGCATCCACACGACCGGCATTTTCTGAATCATCACCTGAATTCTGTACTGGACGGCCAATGATTACGCGTTCCACAGGTTCACGACCAAAATAATCGGTCAAGAACAACAACAGGTTTGGAGTTTCAACTGTTATCAAGCCCTGAGCAATGATTTGAGCGGGATCAGACACAGCTAAACCCGTTCGTTTCTTCCCGTAATCGATTGCCATGAGTCTCATGCGGCAAAAATACAAAAAAAGTCCGGCACTTACTACGCCGGACTATAGTTTCTTTAATTTATATGCTTGCGATTCTATCAACGTCGGCGCATTTTCATGTAAAGTTTCCACACGCTGCGGCCTACCTTATAGGCATAAAGCGCACTACCAATGAGGCTACCAGTACGTTTCATGCTTACCAGTGACATTACGCCGCTTCCAGGACGCCGATAATCGTCAATAAGTGCATCAGTAAGGCGCTTAATATTATTTTCCTCACGACGTAAACGTACTAACACGTCTTGCTTTCGACGCTGAATGTCTTCGTAAGTCACTTTGGAGCGAGTTGCGTTGTCATTGTAAGTTTTCATCTTCGTCTTTCAGCAATTCGTTCCCAATATAATTAGTCAGAGGTCTTTCAATCCATGGTTTGCGCATTACATAAAGCAGCACGCCTATTGCTGCAAAAAGTAACGCGACAATTCCATAGGACAACATCGCATTACCTGTCAACGTGCGCATCAAGGAAACCAAGACCATAGCTACGAAAATCAGCGTGATTATGAACACAACAAACAAGATGACGAACAAGATGACTGCGGTAAGTAACCTAGTCAACATTTCCGTCAGGCTCAGCGTCATATATTCGCGCTGTAAGCCTAGATATTCACGCAACGAGGCATACAGGCGTGAGACGAGACCGTCCGTACGCTCCATTCTTAATCTTGAGCGGCCTTAAGTTCTTCTGTAATGTCGTCAACGAGGCTTTCCATTTCCTCGCGATTGAGTTTAATGCCACGGGCACGGATAGCCTCGGCTATCTTAGCGCGTAAATCTTCACCTTTCTCAGGGGCAAAAAGAAGACCAATAGTTGCACCTAAAGCAAAACCGCCCAACAGGGCTGCCAAAACACTTGCTGTTCTCATTTTATTTGATGTTTTAAGTTTTAGGCTTCAAACTTAGACATTTTTTCCGAGACAAAAAGCAATTTCTTCCTTAAAAATACTTTTTAATCGCCATTTTGACACAGAAAATATACTTACAATGCTTCTTCTGATGGTTTTTGGCCAAAAATACGCTTCAGATTTGATTTTTTTAACCTATCAGTATACGCTATCCGAAAGACTAATCGTAACTTTGCTTACATATTGTAGAATTCATAATTTTAATCAAAATGAAATACGCATTCAAGAAAATGGCTATCGTGGCAATAGGCGTTTGCACTATTGCAAGTTTCTCATCCTATAAGTCAAATGAGAGCATGTACAAGAAAGCTTATGAAAAAGCTCAGGCAC
>CAMZHB010000030.1 GCA_947306605.1 uncultured Prevotellaceae bacterium
CATGACCGAAGAACTTGAAGCCGAACAGGTGTTCAAGAGCGTGGGCGGCGGTGTTTGGTGGCTTGGCAACACCAAGCGCCCGAACAACGTCTACGGCTTCGACTGCTGGGGCGGCTCCGCCAGATCTTCTTATGTAGGTGCCCTCTCCGACACCAACGACGAAGTTTCGCAGTGGACCCTCGTCAAAGTGCCTGAGGATTCTCTCGCTATCATCAATCCCATCGCTGAACAGTATGGTCTCTCCGCCCGTCTGGAAGCTCTGCTCGACCCGGCCCTGACGGCCTACAACGCCTGCTTCACCTACGACACGGACTTCGACCATGCCCTCATCACAGATGCCAGCCAATTCAGCGCCAGTTCTAGCATGGACGGCCTCGAATTTGCCTCCCTCATCGACGTGAACAGTAAGGGTAACCTGAATAACACCACCGCCTGGGGTACGACAGTAAGCTCCGCCGGTATGACCGAGCACCAGTATCTGGAAGTGGCGTTCAAAGATCCTGTTGAAACCTTCACGCTGAAAGTAAACAAGGCTTCGCGCACCCCGGCCGGATACAGCTACAACAGCCAACAGATGCGTCCGCGCCGCGTCGTTATTTATGCTTCCAACACCGAGGAAGAATACGACAAGGAATGGACCAAGATTGAGGAATACTATCCCACCGTGCTGAGTTCCGCCACTTCCGATGAACACACCGTGGTGCTGGGTAAGCCCTACAAGTACCTCAAGTATTCCGTATTCGACACGGAAAGCCACTACCGCCAATGGAACTTCGTTTACTTCGTGCTGGGTGCCTTCCAGGCTTATCCCGCCACACCTAACGAAGAGTATTCGCAGTACACCTACATCCCCGGCATGAAGAGCGCCTGTGACGAACTTGCCACCCAGCTTGCCAACGCCCGTGAAAAGGTTTCTGCCAACACGGCCAAGGAAGAAGACATCACAGCCCTGAAGGCTGCCATCGACGGTGTGAGAGCCCTCATGGTCGACACCATGGAAATCTTCGCCAAGATACAGGAAGTTAAGGAATACTCCACAACCTTCGGTGCCGGTCTCGACTACGGTCAAGTGGAAGACAGCGACATGGATGCCATCAACGCTGCTCTCGAAGAGGCCGACAAGTGGGATCACAAGAAGCCTATGAAGGACGATATCGCCAAGCGTATCACTGACCTCGAAACTGCATTCCAGACATTCAAGGCCGCTCAGAAGAGCATCGAATTTGGCAAGTGGTACTATATCAGCAGCACCGACCAGAGCCGTGACGGTAACACCGATCCCGAAATGGGCGGAAGCATCTACCACACCATCGTCAACGGCAACGTGATGTATCCGGGCTCCAACAACTCGGCAGAACAGCGTCTGAAGAACGGCGTGGACAACCTGCGCCAGGGACACTACGACCGCGAGCTTGAAGACATCGACGACATCTACAACCCGTATCTCATGTGGCGCGCCGTCAACCTCGGCGACACAGCCATTGCCCTGCAGAACCGCGGTACCGGCACTTATATCGCCGTAACACGCAACAACAACCGTTGCAGCATGTCCGAGACTCCTGCTCCTTACGACATGCAGTTCGTAGCTCCGGGTGAAGTAAGATTCGTTTGCTCCGATCCGGCCAACACCGCCGGTTATGCTCTCTACGCCGCTTACGACCTCTACGTAGCCGGTAACGCTTCTGAACTGGGTAAGGACGAGCCCACCACGTGGACGTTCATTCCTGTTGAAGAAGACATCACTTCCGTGATGATTCCTGTCACCAACAACACGATTTCCATCATGACCCTGCCGTATGAGCAGCAGAGCTTCTCTTACATCAACGAAGACATGACCATGTACAGTGTCAAGGGTGTCAACGGCAAGGAATTCGGCGAAGAAAAGCTCATTCTCACACCGTACGGTGAAGACGATGTAGTGGCTGCCGGTGAACCGTTCATCCTCGTTGTCGGTGATCCCAACAACTACGATCCTGAAAATGTTGAAGAAGTGGCTCTCGCAGTCATGGCTCCCGAAGCCTTCGCCACCGAAGCCCTGACGAAGAACGCTCTCGTAGGTGTTCTCCACGGTTTCACGCCGGGTGAAGAAGTTTATGGTTACTTCGAGAACAACGAGCTCAAGAGAACGCCTGACTACGAACCGTTCATCGAAGGCCACACCGGCTACATCGACCTGAGCAAGCTCTCCGCTGCCGAGGCCGAAGGTAACGACATCGAAGTCGGTCCTGCCGACAAGCTGCTCGAAGCTGTCAAGACGGCCATTGCCGTGAAGAACGCCGGAAGCAACGACGTTTACAGCATCGAAGGCAAGCTCGTAAGCAAGAACGGTGTGAAGAACCTGCAGAAGGGTATCTACATCGTTGGAAAGAAGAAAGTCGCTGTGAAATAACCGACAGCACATAAAGGTAAAGACTTTTCATCTTATGTTTGTGCGGTGCGTCCTCCAGGGCGCACCGCTTTTTTGCACCCGCAATCCACTTTTTCAGAATGGGCGCGGAGGCGGCGACTCCGGAAAACCGAAACGCCTTCTCAAAAACCCGAAACGGCGTCTCGAAAATTTGAAACGCCGCTTCGGGTTCCTTAAACCTTACGGTGCGGCGGCAACCTGCTTTTGTGAAAAACCTTTTTAAAATCATAAGAATAACGACGTTTCATCCGCCGGCACACCATTTTGCCAATTTTATTTGTACCTTTGTAGCTCAAGACGTACCAAACCGATTTTCGCATGAAACTGAAACGCATTTCAACTGTTGCCGTCGCCTGCACCCTGCTGGCTGCCATTCCCGCGGCCACGCAGGCCCAGGATGTTTACGCCAACATCTTCCGCAAGTCGGGCGACGTGGTGTCCCTTCCCGTCGCCGTCGGCCAGAAGTTCAACTTCACCGCCGAGTCGCCCAACGACTACGTCCGCGGCACTTACAAAGGGCCCTACGTGACCTTCACCGAAGAAAACCATTACAAGTGCGAGGCCATCTCGACCGAAATGCCCCAAGGTGCAACCGGAGGAGCCTGCTTCGACGGCAAATACTACCAGTTCACGCCCGGAAGCTACGCGGTCTACGACATCGCCACCGGCGAAAACGTAAAAGCCACGGTCACGCTGGCCAGCGCCCCGGACGTCAGTTTCAACAGCGTCGATTTCTCCAACACCACAAGCTACACCGGGGCAAACGGCGCTGCCTTGACGACCACAGTGCCGCTGGCCTATGCCACGGGGCTTGCCCCGGGCGGGACATCACAGACGGTGAGCGTGATTGACATCGAAAACGACGCCCTGGTGGCCACCTACACCTTCGACAACCAGTCCGCCGGCAGCGTGATGGCCTGGGACTTCGCCGGAGGACGTTTCTGGCTCATCGGATACGCCGAGACCGAGGGCAACGCCCCCTATACCGTACAAGAATACCGCTTCAGCAGCGCCGACAGCCGCGGCTACGAGGAAGTGGGCGAACCCGTGCGGTTGCAGGAAACAAACATGACGGGAAAACTCGGCGACTGCAAATACCTCAACGGACACATCTACATCATCGAAGGAAACAGAATCCACGACTACCACATCGCGAAAAACAGCATAAACACCTCGCTGGACTTAACGACGATTACGCAACCCACCGCACTGGCCATCGTCCAACAGGAACGCCGCTTCGTGACAACCAACGCCGAAGGTTGGACCAACGTGTTTGTGGCACCTTTCGCGTATAAGAAAAACGAGAACCAGCAGCAAGTGGTCAACATTACAAAAACCGACGGCACAACATTTTCCTCAAACGTCGACTGTCTCGAAGACCTCTACTACTCCACCGCTCCAGCCACCACAGCCGAAGGCGTGCTCACTTACGGGAAAAATCCAATCTATTTCGGCGAAACCTACTCCTTCCGGCACAAACGTCTCAGCACCGCGCCCGACATGTCCGACGCCGCCACATCGCAGACCATCAACGGAACAACCTACGAACTGTCGTCGAACGGCATCATCACTTACGGCAACTACAGCATCCCCACGGGACTGACGGGCACGAGCACATTCAAAGTAGATGCAGACAACCGCAAGTTCGTCATCGCCACAAGCGGAGGCACCTGCTACGACCTCATCTTCGACGACACGTTCAACTTCTCAGACGAGACCCCCGGTGAAGGCAACGTTGACAGTCTGGCATTGGTAAATGCCTACTGGAACTGGCAGACCATCACCGGCGAAGCCCGGTACGGCAAGGCGGCGTTCTCCTCTTTGTTCAATAGCGCCCAAACCATTTCAATAATCCAATACCCCGAATCGTCCTTCTCCACGTCCATCGTGTCCAAGACGGGCAGCGAAGCCAACGGCACGGACAAACTGGCAGCCGCAGCCGGGGCCAAGTGGGCCATCAACGGCAGTTACTTCAACATGACAACCTATGTGCCTGAAACGGCGCTGTGGCTCGACGGCGAGATGGTGGCCAACACCACCGACGAACACGTCACCCGCTGCACCGGCATCGTAGCATTCAAAGACGGAAAGATAGACTTCGACCGCTACAACGCCAAAACCACGAGCGACGCTCAACTGGCCGAATGGCAGAACCGCTACGACGCTTTCCTGGCTTCCGGCCACCTGCTCCGCCTCGACGGTGTGGAACAGTCGCCCTTTGCAGCCGTTACACAAGCCTTCGACGGCGTCAATCCCCGCTCCATGATTGGCGTCACGGCCGACCGCACCGTCTATATGGTAGTGGTTGACGGCCGCAAGAGCGGGACGGCTGACGGATTGACCATCCCGCAAATGGCCGCACTGGCCAAGTACCTCGGGCTCGTCGATGCCATCAACCTCGACGGCGGTGGTTCTTCCACACTGTGGGTACAGGGCAAAGGCGTCATCAATTCACCCAGCGGCGGCTCCGTGCGCCGGGTGCCTAACATCATCATCGCAAAATAAGAAGGGAGGCCAATATGAAAAGAACATTCCTTACTCTATTTCTCGTTCTGACTGCTTTCACGGGCCATGCCCAACTGAACACGTTGGAACTGGTGGTTACCCAAAACGGCCAGAACAAAAACTACGTGCTGTCTGACATCACGAAGATACACTTCGGCACCGACCGGCTGGAAGTCGTCACACCTTCGGGCACCGACGGTTACACTTACGCCTCCACGTCGGGCGTCATCCAGGAAGAGGGACACGTCCACAACTACGTCAACGGTTTCTGCACCTGCGCAACGGCACCTTACGAGGCGGCCACCAGGGGCAGCAGCGGCTACTATGAGATAAAGAATGGCGGAAACCTCTTCTGGTATGCCTCCAAAGTGACAGCGGGGGCAACCTACAATGCCCGTCTCACCGCCGACATTAATCTGGAAGAACGCCCGTGGACGCCCATGGGCAACAATGCCCATCCCTACACCGGCGCGTTCGACGGGCAGGGGCATGCCATCACCGGTCTCTATGTCAACCAAGATGACACCTACACGGGCTTCATCGGCTTGCGCAAGGGTACCAACGCCGTGAAGAACTTCAGCATTGCGGGTCGCATCATCTATACCGGCAACACGGCCGACGACTGTGTGGCCGGCGTGGTGGCCTGGGCCAACGGCAACAACCTGATAGAAGACGTGTGGTGCGCCGTGGACATCGAAACGCCCAACGCCACCAAGAACGTGCGCATTGCCGGCATCATCGCCCGCGAAGAAACGCAGAGCACCGTCAACCGCTGCGTCTATTCCGGCACGGCCAACGGCTACGGCACGGCCATGCAGGTGGCCGGCATCCTGGGTATGGCCGGCTCGCCCGGCACCGGTGTCACCGTGTCGAACTGTCTGTTCGTCGGCACGCTCGAGACCTCCAACAAGTCGGCCTATGTCGGCGGCATCGTCGGCTACATGGGCAAAGCCTCCTTCAGTTGCAAGAATAACCTGAGCATGGGCAACTACCACGTCCCCTCCGGTGCCACCCGCACCGGTGCTATCATCGGCAGTTGCAACAGCACGGTCAACGCCTCCATGTTTGTCAACAACTATATGCTCTCCGGTCAGAGTGTCATCGGCACGTCCCATGCTGCCTCCTCCGCACCCACGGCCACTTCGGTTTCCGCCGCCCAGCTGGCCGACGGCTCCATTGCGAGGGCGCTCGGCACGAACAACTGGATACAGGCGGGCGAGCACCCCGTGCCCTTGGCTTTTGCCCTGAGGGCTGACGTCAACCGCGACGGCACGGTCGACAGCGCCGACATTGTGGCCGTCATCAAGGAAATGCCCGACGGTGACACGAAAGCCGACGTCAACGGCGACGGGGCCATCGACTCGGCCGACATCGTGGCCGTTATCAAGGCGATGAAATAATGTCAAAAATTTTTACCCGAATTTCAGAAGTTTTGTAACGTACTGATTTTCATGGGGAGCTAATCATCGTAAAACAGAAGCGGCGTTTCAAAAGTTTGAGACGCCGTTTCTGCGGCCAAAAGTCCCACTTCCGGACTCCCAAATCGGACCTCCAGCAGGAAAAGGTCAAAAAAACCGACCTTTTTTACGTCAGTTTGACATCATGTGCGTATCTTTGCATAAGCGAAAGCAAAATCAGTGGCCACGGAAAAGGCTCTAATGGTAAGACCACATGCAATAAAATTAAAATCAATCCACTATTTCAATAAAGCATCATATGAAAAAATACATGACAGTGTCGGTTCTGTTTGCGGTCTGCAACCTGTTCTTGTCCGCGCAGAATACAGTTTCAACAACCTGGGACACAAATCCCGCAAGTGCCAACAGCATCGTCTCTGCCGAAGAAACGTTCACGGTGGACAGTATCAAGTACATCAAAACCTCCAACACGGCCGTATCTGTCACATATCCCAACGAGGAGCAGCCGACGGCCGACAATATCAGCACTTACACCGGCGACATCGTCATCCCGGCCAAGGTGACCTACGAAGGAAAGACTTATAAAGTGACTGGCATCGGTGACTACGCGTTCAACTATGCCGCCATCACGTCCATATCCCTGCCCGAAGGCCTTTTGACACTCGGTTACAAGGCCATTTGTCAGACTCAAATCACGGAAATCACCGTACCCAACTCGGTGACCACCATGGACTATGAGGCACTGGCCTACAACAAAAAACTGGTAAAGATCGTCTTCGGCGAAAACATCGCAACCAACAAATGGGGCGACAAACTCTGCATCTACGGCGGCAAGAAATACGACGTTTACATGTACTGTAACGCCGTTCCCACACTGCGCACCTATACGTTCGACTTCACCGGCGCCACCGTTCATGTCTACCCCACCATGTACGCCGCCTTCAAAGCCAACAGCGCGTGGGACTCCTACGACATTGTGGGCGACTTGTGGATAGAGTTCACCTATGAGCAGCTGCAAGACTCCATAGCCAAATACAAAGCCCTGTTGCCCACGGAAGAGGAACTGGGAGTCGACCCCGGCTTCTATTCCGCCAAAACCGTCAAAGTGTTTGCCGAAGCTATTCAGGCGGCCGAGGCTATTGACGAAACGGCATCTTTGCAGCAAATCAACGAAGTCATCACTGAGATGACTATTGCCTATAACAACCTTTTCATCTATCCCCTCAACGAAGGCTACTACTACATCGAAAACGTCTTTGAACCTGGAACGGCAATCTATGGCGATGCCGCCACCTTCACCCGACAAGGTCTCAAAGCCGAAAAACTCAACCCCGACAGCCTCAAGTTCTGCTTCAAAGTCACCCGCGACGGCAACAATTGGGCCATCCAGTCCGTAGACAACAACTTGTACATGGGCACCAGCATCGGCACGGGCAGCGGGAAATACATCTCCATGACACGCCTGGCCACCAAGCCGCAAATCATCACATGGGTCGCCGGCGGACAGTTCAAGCTGCAGAGCCAGTATTCCACCTCTGCCACAACGCAAGCCTACCGCCTTGCAGACGGCGAAATCACCACATACAATTACAATGCCACCGATGCCGAAGCCACCAGAGCCCTGTGGCATTTCCGTCCGGTCAAGGCCGGCGTGTGCGCCCTAGACTACAATCTGGAAAACGTCCGTGTACGCGAGTTCGTCCACGACTTCACCTACACCGCCGCGGCCAGTTCGCGTGTGTCGTCCTACAATGTGGCTCCGCCCGCCCGCCGCGACCAGCCCGCCCCGGCCACGGTGTTCTGGACACGCGACAAAGATGATGATGTCACCGTTTCGCAGCGTGTAGTGTGGAGTCTCGACTCTACCTTCGCTTCCTCCAACTACATCAACGTCGATTCGCTCCAGACATCCTGCGAAATCTACAACCTCATCCCGGGCAACACCTATTATTACAAGGTTATAGGCACGCTGAGCGACGGTACCGAGCGCGAACTGGTGTCTTCGTCATTTACCACCTCCGGCCAAGTGCGCCAAATCAAAGCCAACAGCGCAGCCAACATCCGTGATCTCGGCGGTTGGAACACGGCAAGCGGCTATCCCGTGCTCTACGGTAAAGTCTACCGCGGCGCCGAGTTCAACGGAACGCACGACATTGAGCCAGAGGACGCACTCATCCTGAAAAAAGACGTAGGCATACGTTCCGAACTCGATTTGCGCTACGACTCGGAAGCCAAGAACATCTCGCAGTCGCCTCTCGGCAGCGGTGTCAGCTACAAGCGTATCGCCCACACCTGGAACGATGTTTATTACGACGGTATGACAAAGACGCGCAACCTCTACAAACAGGACCTGCAGTATGTCATGACTTGCGTGAAGGCCAACCGTCCCGTTTACTTCCACTGCGCCATCGGAGCCGACCGCACCGGCACCCTCGCCTTCATCATCGAGGGCCTGCTCGGCGTGAGCGAAAGCGACATCTACAAGGACTACGAGATCACCACGTTCTCCTACTACGACACCGGCCGCAGCAAGAGCCAGTTGTCCAAACAGATGAGCTATATCAAGGGCATCAAAGGCATTTCGCTGGAAGAGAAATTCTTTAAGTATTGCACCGACTCCATGGGCCTGAAACCCGCCGATCTCATCGACTTCAAAGGCCGCATGCTGGGCACAACCTTCGCCACCTCCGTGACTTTGCCCGACGACACGCTCGCCCTCTCCGTCGGCCAGACGTTCACCCTGGCCCCGAGCGTCCTGCCCGCCGAAGCCAACCAGAACTACACCTACCGTTCCTCGGCTTCGACGGTGGCCAAAGTGTCCAACGACGGCGTCATTACGGCTCTGAAGGAAGGCACCGCCGTCATCTCCGTCTATGCCGGTGTAGTCAGCACGCAAATGACCGTCAACATCACCGTCAACCCTGCCGATGTCAACCGCGACGGCACGGTCGACAGCGCCGACATCGTAGCGGTGATTAAGGAAATGCCCGACGGTGACACGAAAGCCGACGTCAACGGCGACGGAGCCATCGACTCGGCCGACATCGTGGCCGTCATCAAAGCGATGAAATAATGTCAAAAAACTTTACCCAAAAATCAGACATTTTGTAATGCACTGATTTTCCTTGGAATTCAGAAACTGTAAAACAGAAGCGGCGTTTCAAAAGTTTGAGACGCCGTTTCTGTTTTTCGAAACGCCGCCTTTGCGCGCAGAAGTCCCACCTCCGGCGTCCCTCATACGTTGTACGCCCACATTTTTCATCATTAAATTTTCATTGTTCATTGATTCTTCCTATCTTTGCATTGTCATAATTAAACCTTTCGGGGTTCAACCCGTCATAAAAAAGCGTCGGCACCGGTGTCGGCATATGTACTAATCCCTATCTCATTTATATGAAGAAATGCATAACATCATTGGTTCTGTTCGCGGCCGGCATTACACTCTCGTCCGCCCAGAAGCAATGGACACTGCAGGAGTGTATCGACTACGCTCTGATAAATAACATCCAGCTGAAGCAGAATCAGATTTCAGCAGCCTCGGCCGAAGAGGACGAACGCGCCTCGCGTGCGGCCCTGCTGCCCAGTCTGTCGGCCAGCACCAACCAGTCGATTACTAACCGGCCGTTCAGCCAGTCAACCATCAACCTGACGAACGGCACCATGACAACGTCGAGCAACGAAACCAACTACAACGGCAACTACGGGCTCAACGCCAACTGGACCGTGTGGAACGGCGGCAAGAACCGCAAAAACGTGACCCGCAGCCGCTACCTGCGCCAGATGGCCGACCTGCAGACGCAGGAAACCGCCAACAACATTCAGGAACAAATCACACAACTCTACGTGCAGATACTCTACCTGACGGAAGCCGTGCGCGTGGACAGCCAGATTGTGAAGGCTTCGCAACTGCAACTGGACCGCGGACGGGACTTCCTGCGCGTAGGCAGCATAGCCAAAGTGGACGTGGCCCAACTGGAAGCACAGGTGGCCCAGGACCAGTATGCACTGGTGAGCGCACAGACCCAGGTGGCCAACTACAAACTGCAACTGAAACAACTGCTGGAACTGCACGGCGAAGAGGACTTCGACGTGGCTGTGCCCACCGTGGGCGACAACACCGTGCTGGCCCCCGTGCCCACAAAGAAAGCCATCTATGAGACCGCCCTCAACCTGCGCCCCGAAGTGGAAAGCGATCGCCTCAACATCGAAGCCTCCAACCTCGAAGTGGATATCGCCAAAGCCGGATACCAGCCCACCGTGAGCATGAACGCGGGCATCGGCACGAACAACGGCAGCGGCATGAAAAATGACTTCGGCACACAACTGAAAAACAACTGGAGCAACTCGGTGGGCGTCACCGTGTCCATCCCCATCCTCGACAACCGCCAGACCAAGTCGGCCGTGAACAAAGCCAAACTCGCCGTGGAGAACAGCCAACTGCAACTGAAAAACACCCAAAAACAACTCTACA
>CAMZHB010000031.1 GCA_947306605.1 uncultured Prevotellaceae bacterium
GGGATTTCACCGTCGGGAGCGGTAGGGAAAGTATCTCGGCAACTTCGGCAAAGCTGTTGTCACCGTAAATACGTAGGCGTATCACTTCGGCCTGCTCATCGGGAATCTCGGCCAGTAACTGCGCAATGCGCCGGTAGAGAGTCTCGTTTATGGCATCGGCTTTTGTATCGGCTATGTCCACGTTTGTGTCCAAAGGAATGGTCTTGAGGCGGCTGGCACTGGTCTGCCATTTGGCACAAACGTTTGTCAGTGTACGGAAGATATAGCTCCGCAAGTTCTGAATCTGTAAACCGTCGGCAGTGGAAATCCACGTATGCAGTTTCAGGTACGTCTCTTGCAGCACATCCTTCGCATCGTCGCCATTGCCGAGCCTGTAGCAGGCATACTTCAGCAAACGCGACCGTTCGGTCTTTATTACCTCAGCGAGTTCTTGTAGGGTAATTTCTTTTTTCATGTTTTGTTCATTTTTTTCTAGATGCATCTGCCATAAAGACCCGAAAGAGATGAAAAAGATTTAAACTTCGGCATCTATTTTCTGCAAAAGTACGGAAAAAGCTGTTGTTTGACTTTTAAACAACAAAAAGACTTTGGTACGTTGTACAAAAAAGCAGCGGCACCTCATGGGAGGCGCCGCTGCCTGTTGTATCGTCACGGATACAGGCGAAGGGATTAGTCCTCGGCCTGTTCTGCTTCGTGAGCCTTGATGAGTTCGTCCTGTACTTCGGCGGGCACGAGCTCGTAGCTGGCAAACTTCATGTCGAATGAGGCGCTGCCGGCGGTGATGGAGCTCAGCGAGGTGGAGAAGTTGGACATCTCCTTCAGGGGCACCTTGGCGTTGAGCTTCTGGTAGCCGCCTTCCGACTCCATACCCATGATCATGCCGCGGCGGCCCTGCAGGTCGCTCATGACATCGCCCATGTAGTCGGCGGGCACGAGTACTTCCACGTCGTAGATGGGTTCCAGAATCTTCGGTCCTGCCTCCTTGAAGGCCTGGCTGAAGGCGTTGCGGCCGGCGAGCATGAAGGAGACTTCGTTGGAGTCTACCGGGTGCATTTTACCGTCGTAAACGATGACGCGGACGTCGCGGGCGTAGCTGCCGGTGAGGGGACCGCGCTCCATGCGTTCCATGACGCCTTTGAGAATGGCGGGCATGAAACGGGTATCGATGGCACCGCCGACCACGGAGTTGATGAAGACTACCTTACCGCCCCATTCGAGAGGAATCTCTTCGGTGCTGCGCGGGGTAATCTTGAATTCCTGGCCGTTGAACTTGTACATGCTGGGTTCGGGCATGCCTTCGGTATAGGGCTCGACGATGAGGTGAACTTCGCCGAACTGTCCGGCGCCACCGCTCTGCTTCTTGTGACGATAGTCAGCGCGGGCTTTCTTCGTGATGGTCTCACGGTAGGGGATGCGCTGCTCGTAAAGTTCCACCTGGATTTTGTCGAGGTTTTCCAGACGCCATTTCAATGTGCGCAGATGGAATTCGCCCTGGCCGTGAATGAGCACTTGGCGCAGTTCCTTGCTCTGCTCAACCACCCATGTGGGATCTTCTTCCGACATGCGGTTGATGGCGGCCATCATCTTTTCCATTTCGGCCACGTTGACCGGACGGATGGCGCGGATACACTTGGAGTTGGGATATTTGATGAAGTCGAAGCGGTTGTCGGCGTCTTTGCCGTTGAGGGTATTGCCTGTCTTCACGTCTTTCAGTTTCACGGTGCAGCCCATGTCGCCGGCGTGAAGTTCTTCCACCTTGATACGGTTCTGCCCGGCGCAAACGAAGAGCTGCGAGAGGCGTTCTTTGGAGCCGCGGTCGGCGTTGACGAGGTCGTCGCCTTCGTGTACGGTGCCGCTCATTACCTTGAAGTACTGCACTTCACCGATGTGGGGTTCCATGCCCGTCTTGAAGAAGAAGAGGGAGGTGGCTCCGCTTTCGTCGGCTGTCACTTCTTCACCGGCGGCGTTCTTTACCTTGGGCACTTCGGTTACGAAGGGCACCACGTTGCCTAGGAATTCGAGCAGGCGGTCCACGCCTTTGTCAGCTTCGGCGCAAACACAGGCTACGGGGAAGATGCCGCGGGTTACGAGACCCTTGCGGATGCCTTCGCGTATTTCGTCCTGAGTCAGTTCTTCGGTTTCGAAGAATTTCTCCATGAGGGCGTCGTCGTGTTCAGCGGCGGCTTCCACCAAGGCGTGGTGCAGCTCGCTGGCCTTGTCCATCTGGTCGGCGGGGATGTCGCTGACGGTGGCTTTGCCGCCGTTGGCGCCGTAGGTGTATTGCTTCATGGTCAGCACGTCGATGATGGTGCTGAAGTCGGGACCGGTGGTCACGGGATACTGTACGGGAACGACGTTCTGGCCGAAGAGTTCCTTCAGTTTTTCAATGACGCTGTCGTAGTCGCACTTGTCGTCGTCCACCTGGTTCACCACGAAGATGACGGGTTTGCCCAGTTTGTCGGTCGTGCGGAACTGGTTCTGCGTGCCCACTTCCACGCCGTTACCTCCGTTGATGAGGATGCATGCGGTGTCGGTCACGTTGAGGGCTGTCACGGCGGCGCCGGAGAAGTCGTCGGAGCCCGGGCAGTCGATGAAGTTAAGTTTCTTGCCGTTGTTCTCGGCGTGGAAAACGGTGGCAAACACGGAATAACCGTACTCCTGCTCTACGGGGAAGTAGTCGCTGACGGTATTCTTCTGCGACACACGGCCGCGTCTCTGAATCAGACCACTCTCGAACAGGATGCTCTCCGTGAGGGTGGTCTTGCCTGAGCCTGCGTTGCCCAGGATAGCGATGTTCTTAATCTCGCTTGACTTGTAAACCTTCATAATTGATTTTGTATTTAATATTATTTTTCAGATTTTGCGAAAAGCGGGTGCAAGTTACCTAAAAATCATCGAATGGCCAACCTTCTCGGCTGATTTTTTTAAGTGGAGGTGGCAAAAAGTGACGCTTTGCCAAGCCAGGGATTGCTTGTCGGTGCATTTTGGCATTTTGTGCGGCTTCTTTTGCGTTTTTCGGGAGGTGGCGCGGCCGAAGTGGGACTTCAAAATTTTGAGACGCCGTTTGTAATTTTTGAAATGCCGTTTCTGTTTTTCCATGTTTCCGGAATGATGCCCGATGCGTCGCGTCGTGAAGGTTAAATGCGTTTTTGGCGAGACGAAATGCGATATAGTTTTTTCGAAGGCGCATTTAGTTCGAATGAATTGCTAATTTTGCAGTGACAAAATGTTCGTGCAAACAATGAGGACAGTCGTGACGGGAGGCGGAGCCGCGGGATTCTTCCTGGCAGTGAACTTGAAAGAGATGCTGCCGGGGATGGACGTGACCATCGTGGAGCGTTCGTCCCGTGTGTTGTCCAAAGTGGCCCTTTCGGGCGGCGGCCGCTGCAATTGTACTAATACGTTCGAGGGCGTGAAAGACCTGCAAAGCGTCTATCCGCGCGGCCACCGGCTGATGAAACGCCTCTTCAGCACGTTCGGTCCCCGCGAAGCCTGCGAATGGTTCGAGGCGCACGGCGTGGCGCTCACTGTGGAGGACGGAGGGCGCATTTTCCCAGTCTCGCAGGATGCGCAGACCGTGGTCCTCTGCCTGCACGACACGGCGCGGCGGTTGGGGGTGACCATCGTGACCGATGCGGAAGTCAAAGACCTGGACGAACTCGCCGACTACGACTTCAAGTGCGTCACCACGGGTGGCCAGCCCCGTCGCGAGGGACTGCAGTGGCTGGAGCGCGCAGGTCATGCCATCGAGGAACCCGTACCCTCGCTCTTCACGCTGAGTGTGCCCGATGAAGCCTTGCATGCCCTCATGGGCACGGCGGTTTCCAATGCCGTGGTGCAACTGCCGGGCACGCGGCTGCGGGCCGGCGGCGACCTGCTCGTGACGCATTGGGGACTGAGCGGCCCGGCCGTACTGCGGCTCTCGAGTTATGCGGCGCGTCACTTGGCCGAATGCGGTTACCACACGCCATTGGCTGTCAACTGGACCGGACGGAACGATGCGGAAGCACTTGCTGCACTCCTTGATTTGGCCCGGCAACACCAACAGAAGCGGTTGGCAAGCCTTTCGCCGCTTTCGCTGCCGCAACGCCTGTGGACCTGTCTGCTGCAACGTGCCGGAGCCGATACGGAACAGCGCTGGGCCGACGTGGGCAAGAAACAGATGAACCGACTGGTCAACACGCTCTGCAACGACACCTACACCGTCAGCGGACGCGCCCCCTTCAAAGACGAATTTGTCACCTGCGGAGGCGTCAGTCTCACGTCGGTCAATCCGAATACCTTGGAAAGCCGTGTTGTTCCAAGCCTTTACTTCGCCGGCGAGGTGCTCGACGTGGACGGCGTGACCGGCGGTTTCAACTTCCAGGCTGCCTGGACCACGGCCTACACCGTGGCTGCGGCCATTAACGCGAAAACAAAAGAAACATAGGATATGGAAAAACAGAAACAAAAGAAAACGCCCCTCATACGCATTCTCATCAGCATCCGGCGGTGGGAACTGCTCCTGTTGGCGGGCCTGATACTGGCGGGAACGCTGGGATACGTGCTCTACCACCGTCTCTTTGCCAACACCAGCATGGAAATTGTCGACAGCTTGGGCGGCAACATCTTTCCTTCGGCCATTCTGGCCACGGCAGCCACGGGCGAAACTTACGTGTTGCCCTGCGACACCCCGTTCGTCGGCACGCCTTCGTCGCTCATTGGTGTGAAGGTGCGCTCACGGACCCGCAATACCCGGGTGCGCGTCGAAGTGGCCGAAACCCCGTTCTTCCGCCGTTCCGTCTCCGAGTTCATCCTCCCCAGGGCGTGGACCGAATATGTGGTTTACCCTGACATCGTGTGGAACTTCGACGCTCTGCGGGCCAACGTGCAGGCCACGCCGGTCAGTGTGGTGGTGCAGGCGCAAGTGGGGCTTCACAACGTGAGGGAACGCGTGCGCACGTTTTCCGTGCGCAGTATCAACGAGTGTCTCTTGGGTTACTACCGCACCTTCTCCGACGGCAAGCGCCGCTTCATCGACCGTCGCCAACTCTCTGCGGCCTATGTGAACGAGGACAACCCGCTGATCGACAAAGTGCTCCGTGAAGCACTCGACACGCGCATCGTCAACCGTTTCGTAGGCTATCAGGGCGACTCCGCCACGGTGGTGCGCCAGGTCTATGCCCTCTGGAATGTGCTCCAGCGCCGCGGTTTCAAATACAGTTCCATCTCCAATTCGTCGCTCTCCTCGGGCGTGGCCGCCGCACAGCGCGTGCGCACCTTCGAAGACGCAATGGCTTCCTCGCAAATCAATTGTCTCGACGGCAGTGTGCTCATGGCCTCGCTCATGCGTGCCATCAATCTCGTGCCCATCCTCGTGCGCCTGCCCCGCCACATGTTTGTCGGCTTCTACACCGACCGCGAGCAGCGCCATGCCAACTATCTGGAAACGACCATGGTCGGCAACGTGAACCTCGACGACTATTTCCCCGATGAGAAACTCGACTCGACCATGCAGCACCGCACGCGCAACGAAGCCTCACTGCTTACTTTCAACAAGGCCATGGAGTATGCCCGGAACAACATGGACAAAAACGCCAAGTATTTTCAGCACAACATGGTGGGATACACCCTCTTCCCCATCACAGCCGACGTGAGAAGGCGCATCCAGCCCATCGGGAAATAAACATGACGGATAGAAACACAGAAGCGGCGCCTCAAAATTTTGAGACGCCGCTTCTAATTTTTGAAATGCCGTTTCGAAAATCCGAAACGCCGTTTCTTTATGCAGGGAGTATACCGCTTACTTGACAAGGTTGCCCAGGATGTCGCGGGTCAGTTCACGCGTGATGGTACGCGTGGCAGCCGAAGTGGCGTTCTTGGCCACGCGGCCGGTGGCCGACGTCTTGGACTTGGTTTTTTTGCCGGTGACGGCATCGGAGACCATGGTGCCCAGCAACGTGGCCATGGTGGCGGTGACAGCCGTGACCACGGCTTTGATAATCTTGGAGATGAGGCCTTTTTTCTTCTTGCCTCCCGACTTTTCGGCCTTGGCGTCTTCTTTCAACTCCTCGGCTTCCTGTTCGGCGGCCAATGTCTCGGCCATGAGCACCTCGAAGGCGCTCTCGCGGTCGATGGGCTTGTCGTATTTGCCGTAGACACGCGACTGACGGATGATATCGCCGCGCTGGCCCTCGGTGATGGCGCCTATCTGACTGAGCGGGAAGAGGATTTTTGCCCGTTCCACCACGCTGGGAGCACCCTTTGGGTCGAGGAAGGACACGAGTGCCTCGCCCGTTTCGAGATTCATGATGGCCTCGTCGGTCTTGAACTCGGGATTGGGGCGGAACGTGTCGGCCGCAGTCTTCACGGCGCGCTGGTCCTTCGGGGTATAGGCGCGCAGGGCGTGCTGCACGCGGTTGCCGAGCTGGCCCAGAATGTTCTCGGGAATGTCCGACGGGCTCTGGGTGACGAAGTAGATGCCCACGCCCTTGCTTCGGATGAGGCGGATGACCTGTTCAATCTTGTCGGTCAGAGCCTTCGAGGTGTCTTCGAAGAGCATGTGAGCCTCGTCGAAGAAGAAGATGAGTTTGGGCAACTCCATGTCGCCCACTTCGGGCAACTGCGAATAGAGGTCGGAGAGCAACCACAGCAGGAAGGTGGAGTAGAGCTTCGGCTGCATCATCAGCTTGTCGGCGGCCAGCACGCTCATCACGCCCTTGCCGCCTTCGGTCTGGAGCAGGTCGTGGATGTCGAAGGCCGGCTCGCCGAAGAAGAGGTTGGCACCCTGGTTTTCGAGAGCCAGGAGGGCACGCTGGATGGCACCGACCGTGGCGGGCGAGATGTTGCCGTAGGTGGTGGTGTACTGCTTGGCGTTTTTCGACACGAAATCGAGCATGGCGCGCAGGTCCTTGATGTCAAGGAGCAATAGTCCGCGCTCGTCGGCGATGCGGAACACGATGTTGAGCACACCGTCCTGCGTTTCGTTCAGACCGAGCAGGCGCGAGAGCAGTTGCGGGCCCATCTTCGAGATAGTGGCGCGCATGGGGTGGCCCTGCTCGCCGAAGACGTCGTAGAAGCGCACGGGGCAGCTCTGGAATTTCGGGTCTTCAAGCCCGAACTCGGGCAGGCGTTTCTCGATGAACGACGACATCTTGCCGACCTGGCTGATGCCGGAGAGGTCGCCCTTCATGTCGGCCATGAAACACGGTACGCCGGCCTGGCAGAAGCTCTCGGCGATGACTTGCAGGGTGACGGTCTTACCCGTACCCGTGGCACCGGCGACGAGACCGTGGCGGTTGGCCATCTTGCCGATGATGCTCAGCGGCCCATTGGCGCAATGGGCAATGTAGAATCCTTTTTCGTTATCGTACATAATCGTTCGGAATGTAGTGTAAAACTTTTCAGGTACAATATTACGCCAAATTTATGAATAATCAAAATTTTCAGTCGTAAAAATACGTGTCGCACCGCAGAGACGCCGTCTTGGAAAACACAAACGCCTTTTCGGGCGCGCAAGGTCCGATGTGTTTTTTCCTAGATGCGGTATGGAATTTTCTATATGCGTTTTCGTTTTTAGCCTGCGCATGTGATGATTGGTCACGGTGTTTTTTGTAATTTTGCCGTGTGAAATCGAATGGCAATGGAAACGTTTGAGAAAATCACGGAGCAAGCTTCGCTCTACGACCATCTGGAAGACATGTCGGTGGGTGAACTGCTGACGCATATTAACGAAGAAGACCGCAAGGTGGCTCTCGCCGTGGAGCGTGTCATCCCTCAGGTGGAACGCCTGGTGACCCTCCTCATACCGCGCATGCGGCAGGGCGGTCGCCTGTTCTATATCGGTGCCGGCACGAGCGGCCGCCTCGGTGTGCTCGATGCTTCGGAAATTCCGCCTACCTACGGCATGCCCCCCTCCATGGTGGTGGGCATCATCGCGGGCGGCGAATCGGCCCTGAGGAACTCCGTTGAAGATGCCGAGGACAACGAGCGGAAGGGATGGGAAGACCTCATGGAACGCAACATCAACCATCTGGATTCCGTCGTGGGCATTGCCGCATCGGGCACCACGCCCTATGTCGTCGGCGCCCTGCGCGAAGCCCGCGCACACCACATACTGACGGCGTGTATCACCAGCAACCCGGGCGCGCCGATAACGAAAGAGGCCGACGTGCCCATCGAAATAGTCGTCGGCCCGGAATTTGTCACCGGCAGTTCACGCATGAAGTCGGGAACGGGGCAAAAGATGATTCTCAACATGATCAGCACGGCCCTCATGATAAAGCTGGGCCGCGTGAAGGGCAACAAGATGGTGAACATGCAGCTCACCAACCAGAAACTCATTGACCGCGGCACCCGCATGCTCGTCGAAGAACTCGGCCTGGGCTATGGGCAGGCCAAACAGCTGCTCCTGCTCCACGGTTCGGTGGAGGCCGCCTTGAAAGCCATGCAAAAGTAACCGCCGGAATGCAGTGAAACGTCTTTGTCGCTATATTTCGGACTACATGGGTGTGTTGGTGTTGCTGACAGCTGTACTGGCATTGGCTTTTCCTTCCGTTTTACGCCCCGTACCGACCATCGTCATCAACTATCTGTTGGGCGCAGTGATGTTCGGGATGGGTTTGACGCTCAATCTGTCGGATTTCCGTATCGTATTCAGCCGTCCCCGGGACGTCATCATTGCCTGCATAGCCCAGTTTAGCATCATGCCTTTGCTCGCATGGACTCTGGCCCGGCTGTTCTCACTCGACGACGCTCTGGCATTGGGCGTGATATTGGTAGGCTGCTGTCCCGGCGGCACGGCGTCCAATCTGATGACTTATTTGTCGAAAGGCGACTTGGCCCTGTCGGTGGGCGTGACGGGCGTATCGACGCTGCTGGCTCCACTGATGACGCCGTGGCTGACATGGCTGTTGGCCGGCGAAAGGGTGCACGTGGACGTGATGAGTATGTTCCTGAGCATTGTATGGGTTGTCATTCTGCCCATCGTGGTGGGCTTTACGGTTAAACGCCTGTGCCCCGAATTTACCCGTAAAGCCGTGGACTACCTGCCGGCCTTCTCGTCGCTGGCCATAGCCTCCATCGTGGCCATCATCATTTCGGCCAATGCCGGCAAACTGTTGCTCGGCGGTGTGACGATAATTGCAGTTGTCATGCTTCACAACCTCACCGGCCTGGGATTGGGCTACATGTTAAGTCTCTTGCTGAAACTGCCGCTTGCCAAACGCAAGGCCATCGCCATTGAGGTGGGTATGCAGAATTCCGGTCTTGCCAGTAGCCTGGCCGCGGTTCACTTTGCTGCCTATCCCATGGCTACTATTCCCAGCGCCATCTTCAGTGTATGGCACAACATCTCAGGTGCACTTGTCGCCAAATATTTTTCACGGAAGACGGCCTGACTTGAAATCACTGGAATCCTGGTGCAATGTCGGTCGTGCGCGTGGCCCAGCGTTTGTTGGGCCGTGTGGACATGACGAAGTGGAGGGCACAGCCGTCCTTAAGCATCTCCCAAGTGAGGTAGGACTTGGTGTAGGGCTTCCCATTGACCAATACTTTGTCTATATAAAGTGCCTCGGGTGACCAGTTTGCTGTGGTAACGCGTATCTGCTTGCCATTGCTCAGCTTGGTGGTGATGGCAGGCAGTGCAGGCGAACCAATGTTGTAGATGTTGCTCGAGGGACACACGGGGTAGAATCCCATGCAGTTGAAAATGTACCAGGCAGACATCTGTCCGCAGTCGTCGTTACCGCAGAGCGAGCCGGGTTGATTACCATAGAACTTGTCGATGACGGTGCGCACCCATTTTTGGCATTGCCACCCTTCGCCGAGGTAATTGTAAAGATAAGCCACGTGGTGACACGGTTCGTTGCCGTGCCAGTAAGCTCCAATACGTCCCTGAATGTCGTGGGCACCGGGGATGTCGTCGGGCAGTTCGTGTTGGAACAGCGAGTCGAGCCGTTGCTTGAACACTTTGCGTCCCATGAGATTCATCAGGCCTTTCACATCCTGAGGCACGGTCCAATGGTACTGCACGGTGAATCCTTCGGTGATGTCGCCCCAACCGTTGTCTGACCCCGGCCCTTCGTAAGCCAGCGGTGAGAACGGTGTGCGCCACCGGCCGTGTGAATCTTTGCCTCGCATGTATTTGGTTTGCGGGTCAAAGAGGTTGCGGTAGTTCATGGCACGGTGCATGAAGTATTCGTAGTCTTGCTGCCGGCCCAGTTTGCGTGCAGCTTGGGCAATGGCATAATCGTCATAGGCATATTCGAGCGTCTTCGACACAGACTCGTTTTCTTTGTCATAGGGTACATAGCCCAGCTCGCTGTATTCGGGCAAGCAGTCGTAATGGTCGTTCATGGCCGTTTGCTTCATAGCCTCGAAGGCACGTTGGTGGTCGAAGCCCTTCACGTCTTTCACAATCATATCAGCCAGCACCGACGCGGCGTGATAACCGATCATGCACCAGGTTTCGTTGCTGCCGAAAGCCCAATAGGGAAGCATGTGTTCCACGCTCTTGTCGTAATGGGCAAGCAGCGAATTGGCCACATCGCCCTGCAGGTCCTGATGTACCA
>CAMZHB010000032.1 GCA_947306605.1 uncultured Prevotellaceae bacterium
ATTCTTCACGGCACCCATCACGGTCACCTTGAAACTCATAATCTTCACCGTTACCTGTGCATCCTTGATATGGCTCGAACGGATTTGATTCTCCAAATCGGCAGCCACCTGATAAATGGTGCGTCCCTTGACAGCGATTCTGCCAAGTATCGGGAAGTCTATGGTACCGTCTTTCCCGACATAGAAATACATCATGCCGGCAGATTGGCTACCCGTTGATGTTCCTGTACCTCCACTCTTGATTACCGTATTGTTATTGAATTCCTGAATCAGTTCCTTCGTCTTCGAAGTTATGGAAATAGCCAACTCGTCATCAGGCTGGATGATCAGTCCGAAGTCTTTGTCAATAGCCTGAGGGGTTGAATACATATCGTCCACGCCCTGCAAATAGGTCATTTCTTTGTTCGACACGCACGAAGCAAACATAAGCATCACAACAGCGGCAGCCGCCATCAATCGAGTCACTTTTTTCATTTGGAATTGCTATTTGTTAATTATTGGCCAAATTTTATTGTCTATAGTTCACATTACCGTGCAAAATTAAGCATTTCTTTTGAAAACAGCAGTAAAAAACGCCATTTTTCTTACTCTTCTCCTAAAAAGATTTCAAAAAATTCCCTTTACGGGGACCACAAAGGAGAGACATGATTCTTTCGTTGCGTTCATACAGTTTTTAAAGCTCCACCTTTTTCTGCCGAAGTCCCACTTCAAAACCCCGAAGTCCGACCTATATGTTAAAGCATTAACGCCGCTTCGGATTATCCAACAAAAGCATGATATCGGAATCCCCCGCATTGACCAGTTATGACTGGCCTGCCACAGGTGCATGCCGCCACATTCGCCAGAGGAAGAAGCCCAAATGGGCTACACCGACGGAGAATGCTATAGCCAACAATGTTTTACTGCTCTCCCACCCGGCCGCATGCTGGTGCCACAGGCCCGTCAAACAGCAGAACACCGAAATGGCCACGCCACAAAGGTTGAGCGACAGCTGTCCGTGGCGGCCTCGCACAGGTTCCAGACGGCTGTGGAAAACGCCGTAGCTGATATAAATGTCCAAACCGATGAGCATCCACACAATGAGTCTGATCCAAGTGTCGGCCGGCAATGAAATCATCACAATGAAACAGGTCACGATACCAAGAATCGGCACTAAGGGCACCAGAGGCACCCGGAAAGCCCGCTCACGCTCTGGCATGGTTTTTCTCACGATGAGCACAGCCGCACAAACCAAGATAAAAGCAAAGAGCGTGCCTATGCTGGTCATTTCGCCAGCCACACCGGCAGGCACAAACGAAGCCAGCAAACCGACGGCAAACATAAAGAGAACATTACTGTGGGCCGGGGTGCGGAAACGCGGATGAATCTTACTGAAGAACGGAGGCAACAGGCCGTCGCGGCTCATGCTAAAGAAAATGCGGCTCTGCGCCAACAACGTGGCCATGATGACACTGCAATAGCCCACCAGAATGGCCAGCAGAATGGCACGGTTGAGCCACGGATAGGCCGGCACGACCGTTCCGTCCGCCCCGGCTCCGCCCATCTGCGCGATAGCCACGGCAACGGGAGCAATACCGTCCTGGCCACTGAACATCTTGTAATTGGCCACACCGGTCATGACATAAGAGAATGCCAAATAAAGCACAAGCACCACAGCCAACGAACCCAGGATTCCGACAGGCATGTTACGGCGCGGATTACGCGTTTCCTGTGCCATGGTACTCACACTGTCAAAGCCCAAAAATGCAAAGAACACGATGGCAGCCCCGCGCAGGACGCCCGACCAGCCGAATTCACCGAACACCCCCGTGTTGGCAGGAATGTAGGGATGGTAATTGTCGTTGTTGATATATTTCCAACCCAAGACAACAAACAGGATAATAACAGCAATTTTCAAAAACACAACGATGGCGTTCAACACCGAACTTTCTTTTGTGCCCACAATAAGAAACAAGCTCATCAAAACCACAATAAGAAACGCAGGCACATTCATCACACCGCCTTCCCAGGGACACGCAGTCAGAGCCAGAGGCAATTCAATGCCCACACTGTCGAAAAAGCTCACCACATAGCGGCTCCAACTGATGCTCACCGTGGTTGACGCCACGCTATACTCCAGCACCAAGTCCCAGCCGATAACCCACGCCACCAGCTCGCCCATCGTGGCATAGCTGTAGGTATACGCGCTGCCCGCCACAGGTATCATCGAGGCGAACTCGGCGTAGCACAAACCGGCAAAGCAGCAACACAGGGCGGCAATGACAAATGACAGTGTAATGGCAGGTCCTGAAAAATTGGCAGCCACCAAGCCCGTTATGGAAAACAGGCCGGCACCCACAATGGCGCCTACGCCCATCGCGATGAGGCTCACCGGACCGAGCACGCGGCGCAGACTGCCACGGCCTTGTTGGTGTGCTTCGTCAAGTAATTGGTCTATCGGTTTACGGATGAACAGTCCCATGGAGAATTACAATTTATGACGGAAGAGAAGTACGGTCTGACGACGCAAGAAATCCTCCGAAAGATAAATAAAACCTTTGTATGGGCCGGCCTCGCCGTGAGAGTCCTTACAAATGTAGTACGTTTTCCTGCGGAGTCCCTGCCAACCCTTCGCTTTGCCCACAATGTGCAAACAATGAAGCGAAACATGTGTGTAGAGGTCCGACCGGCTGGGAAGAAAAGCATTGCCTTGTTTTTTCCACTCCGCCACACCATTGTTCGACCGGTATCCGGCGTTCGCCGTATCGCCCATCCACACCAGCGTATGTCCTTTGGCCAACGTCTCGTCTATTATCGGCAGGATACGATGTTCTGGTTGGTTCGTATAGCGTTCAGGCCGGTCATCCCAAAAGAATTGCTCCGCATCATATGGCTCCGCATCAAGCGTTGAGGCAGGTTTGAACACAAATCCTTCGTAATACCCTTCTGTGTAGAGCGAGCGGGTCAAATCCAGCGGCGAATACAGTGTTCCGTAGAGTGACGTTTGGCGAGGCATGTAGGCAAAACCCGTGTCGAGCACGGTCTGCAGGTCACCGCGGTTGGCCCACACGATGCAGTCGCTCCACGCCATGGCCAGTTTCGGACGGAACACATTGTAAGGCAGAATGCCCTTCGTCTCCATCAGTCGCAGGCACGTCCAGGGCGAACCGGTGAACTCCGTCGGTTTCTGTGTTCCTACATCGTGCATTAGCGGATTGAAGATGTACTCCGCCTGCTGACGCATCAGGTAAGTGGCCGAAAGTTCCAGCGAGTCGCCGGCCAGGATGCGCTCGCTCTCCACCAGCGACAGAGTGGCGTAAATCCAACCGGCGGGCCACTCGCCCTGATCCTTTACTGGTGTATGGGGCAGCAGCGTCACCGTTTCGAAACGTTCACCGCACGAAACAAGCAACAAAGCCAAGCACACCAGTTTGCCGACGAATTTCATATTACTTTTATTGATTGTTCTCCCTTATCAGCGGCCGTGTCTGTTCCATCAGTTCGAACAGTTCGGCCTCGGTTTCCGCCCGCAGCATGGCAATGCGGTGGTCGCGGAAGTTGGGGATACCTTTGAACAGGGGAGTGGCGGCCAAATGGCGGCGGATGTGCAGAATGCCATGGTATTCGTCAATGCGCTCAACGCTTTGCCGCACCTGCGTTTTCAGCACGTCCAGCATCCAGTCGGGCGTCATCGGTTCGTAAACGCTCTCCACCACGTCCTCGCACGTCACGGGGCTTTCAGGATGGAGCGTGTCGTGGATTTCCTTGAATATCCACGGTTTTCCGAACGAAGCCCTTCCCACCATGACAGCGTCCACACCATAGCGTTCGAAGGCCTGCCGCGCCTCTTCGCCGCTGGTGATGTCGCCGTTGCCGACGACGGGGATTTTCATGCGCGGGTTGCGCTTCACCTCACCGATGAGCGTCCAGTCGGCCTCACCCTTGTACATTTGCGACCGTGTGCGGCCGTGAACGGTCAGTGCCTGCACGCCGGCGTCCTGCAGCTGCTCGGCCAGCTCGGTGATGATGAGATGATTCATATCCCACCCCAAGCGTGTCTTGGCCGTCACGGGCACATTGACGGCATCCACCACGGCCCGCGTGATTTCGAGCATCAGCGGCACGTTCTGCAACAGTCCCGCACCGGCACCCTTGCCCGCCACGCGCTTCACGGGACAGCCGAAATTGATGTCGAGCACGTCGGGATGCGACTCGGCCACCACAATCCGGGCCGCCTCGGCCATGGCTGCAGGGTCCTTGCCGTAAATCTGGATGGCCACGGGCCGCTCCTCGTCGTTCACACGCAACTTGCGCAGCGTGCCGGGCACCAGCCGCGTCAGGGCATCGCACGAAGCGAACTCGGAATAGACCATCGCCGCTCCCAGCCTGCGGCACAGCAGGCGGAAGCCGATGTCCGTCACATCTTCCATCGGTGCCAGCAGCACGGGGCGTTCACCCAAGTCTATCGTTCCTATTTTCATGCGGCCTCCTGTCTTTTCACCCTGCAAAGTTAATACAATTTGCCGAAATTATCGTTTTGACAACCAAAACACCCCTGTAGTTGCGATTTTGGCAACTAAAAACAGTCATTTCCAATACACTGGTTTTCATAGAAGTTCAAAAACAACGAACAGAAACGGCGTCTCAACATTTCGAAAAGGCGTTTCGGAAATCAAAAACGCCGTCTCGAAAACCAGAAGTCCCTTCACGACGCCCATTTTTTAACACGCGTTTGTTAAAAACGTTAATACCGGCCGCAGCCACAAAACGGCGTTTTGAGCAGAGATATGTTAATAATTCATAATTCGAGGAACACCAGCAACATCCCACACGCCGCTATCCGCGATGAACAAAGCTATTCGCGGCAATGGCAAAAGCGTAGCCAGAAAGGGGCAGGAACAGGCAAATTTGGTCATTTTCAATACGTTCTTCCTGACTTTTAACACTCAAAAATTTGTCCGTTTCGGGAAAAAGTGTTTCCTTTGCACCGCAAATATGGCGGAAAGCGTCATACCTGCGCACATTTGCCCGAAGGACACCACCGAGACGCGACGGTCTCCGTCCCCCTGCAGCGCAGGCTTCCCCGTCCCCCGCGACGCGGGTCAGCTCCCGCCGGAAACTATAACAAATGAAGAGAATACGCATTGTTATCCTGATGATGTGCATGTTGTTGTCGACTGGTGCCACCTACGCCCAATACCACAAAATCGGCAAGGCGACACACTACGGCAAACGCTGGCACGGCCGCAAGACCAGCAGCGGAGAAATACTACACAACGACAGTCTCACATGCGCACATCGCACGCTCCCCTTCGGCACCATCCTCAAGGTGCGCGACCTGAGCAATGACAAGGTAGTTTACGTCAGAGTAAACGACCGTGGACCCTTCAGCCGGGCCATCATCGACCTCTCCTATGCCGCAGCCAAAAAGCTGAATATGGTAAGCCGCGGCGTGGCCCGCGTGGAACTGACACAGGTGGACAGCATCCCCTCCGACGATACCGGGGAAGAATGCACCTGCACATGTAACGAACCTGCCGCAACCGAACCCGCCGACACCGTGAAGACCAACGGCCTCTGCCCCGTCACCGTATGGAGCGACGGCGAACACCTGCCCTATCTGGCAGTGCCCTCACCCGACGGAAACGGCCTCTGCCCCCTCGCCGAATGGAACGAACGCCGCCTGAAAAGCACCTACCATCCCGAGGAAATGCTAAGCCAGGAACAACTCAACCCGTGGCGCGCAGCCTATCTGGCAGAGCAGCAGGACCACCCGCGCTGGCACACCGGCGACCAACTTTATGCCGCCAATTTGATGCGGAATGAAGAAAAATTAGTATCTTTGCTCGACTAAAATCTGTCACAAGGATAACGGAACAAAACTAACAGACGGACACGCTTGTCACATCCCTTGGCAGACGTGTCCGTTTCTTATTAACCATCAAAAGAATGAAACAAGCTACCAAATGCGTACAATGCGGATGGAAGCCCAAGAACGGCGAACCCCGCGTGCTCCCCATCTACCAGAGCACCACTTTCAAGTATGACGACAGTGACAAAATGGCCGACCTGTTCGACCTCAAGGACAACGGCTATTTCTATACCCGTCTGGCCAACCCCACCAACGACAGCGTGGCCAGCAAAATAGCCGAACTCGAAGGCGGCGTGGGTGCCGTGCTCACCTCCAGCGGACAAGCCGCATCGCTTTTCGCCGTGCTCAACATTGCCGGCGCAGGCGACCACATCATCTGCTCACAGACCGTCTACGGAGGCACATTCAACCTCTACGGCACTCCACTGCCCAAACTGGGCATCGAATGCACCTTCATCGACCAAAATGCCGACGACACCGAGATTGAAGCCGCCATCCGGCCAAACACCAAGTGCATCTTCGGCGAAACGCTGAGCAACCCCGGCGTACAGGTGTTCGATATCGAGCGCTTCGCCCGTCTGGCCCACAAGCACGGCTTGCCCCTCATCATCGATAACACCTTCGCCACACCCATCAACTGCCGTCCGATCGAGTGGGGCGCAGACATCGTGATTCACTCCACCACCAAATACATGGACGGACACGCCCTGACCGTGGGCGGCGTCGTGGTGGACAGCGGCAACTTCGACTGGGACGCCCATGCCGACCGTTTCCCCGGACTGACCACGCCCGACGAGAGTTACCACGGGCTGACCTACACCAAACAGTTCGGACGCATGGCCTACACCACCAAGCTTGTGGCCCAGCTCATGCGCGACCTCGGCAGCATCCCCTCGCCCATGAACGCCTTCCTGCTCAATGTAGGTCTCGAAACACTTCATCTGCGTATGCCGCAGCACTGCCGCAATGCCCAGGCCGTAGCCGGATTCCTGCAGAAGCATCCCCGCGTGGCTTGGGTGAACTATCCCGGACTGCCCGAAGACAAAAACTATGAACTGGCCCAGAAATACATGCCCGGCGGCACCTGCGGAGTCATGGCCTTCGGCTTAAAGGGCACGCGCGACGACGCCGTGGCCTTCATGGACCGCTTGCGTCTTATCGCCATCGTCACTCACGTGGCCGACGCCCGTTCCTGCATCCTTCACCCCGCTAGTCACACCCACCGCCAGCTCACCGACGAACAGTTGCGCCAGGCCGGCATCGCACCCGACCTCATGCGCCTCAGCGTGGGCATCGAAGACGTGGACGACATCCTCGACGACATCCGTCAGGCTCTCGAAGGGTAAACGGCAATGGACGCCAAGCGCATTTTCAAGTTTCTCGGGGAACTGACACGTCACAACGACCGCGTGTGGTTCAAGGCCCACAAGGAGGAATACCTGGCCTGCCGTGCCAACTTTGAAGCCAGCATCCAGCAGTTCATCGGCCGGTTGGGTACGTTCGACCCCTCCGTGGCTTCAATCACTGCCGCCGACTGCATCTACCGTCCCCAGCGCGACATCCGCTTTTCGACGGACAAGTCGCCCTACAAGCGCCACATCTCTGCCTTCGTCTGCGAGCGCGGCCGCAAGAGCATCCGCGGCGGTTACTACATTCACCTCGAGTGTGGCCACAGCCTTGTGGCCATCGGCACGCCCTGGCTGCCCACCAACATTCTGACGGCGTGTCGGCAGGACATCCTGGGGCGTCCCGAAGAGTGGCGCGACGCCGTGGAAAGTTCGAAATTCCTGAAATACTTCGGCCGGCCGGGCGGTGCCGCCGGTGACTTCGAAAGCATGGACGAGAAGGGCTTCGGAATCAGTTATTTGAAAACTGCACCCAAAGGCTTCGACCGCGACAGCGACATGTTGCCTTACCTACGCATGAAGGACTACGTGGTGTGGCAGCGCGTGGACGACGCTTCCTTCGACGGCGACGGTTGGATGGACCACGCGGAGGAGCTCTGCCGAACGGCGCAACCCATGATGGCGTTCATTAACGACGTCATCGCCGACTACGACTGAACTAAAAAACGCCCCGTTTTCGGGGCGTTTTTGTCAAAAGTTTTAACCAAGTTTACCCGATTTGCAATTCACTGATTTCCGACAGGTCTTAGAATCGGAAATTAGAAGCGGCGTTTCTGACTTTTGAGACGCCGTTTCTAATTTTTAAAACGCCGCTTTTGGGCACCGAAGTGCGGCCTAAATTTCCTTTTTTTCAAAATATTCTCATAAAACGCCGGCTTTTCCGGAAGTGTCTGCCGCCGCAAGAAAAACTGGCCGGAGGCCGTGTTGCCGGGAAGGAGGCCAAATAGGCAAAAACTGCATCCGGAACTGCCATTTTCGCGCGCGTACGACGGAACACTCCCCCTATTGAATAAAAAAATAGTGCTAACGGCACAAAAAGCTGCATAAATTGGCGGTTCGTCTCCAACAATTTTAGTAATTTTGGGGTCGTTTGAACGAATCTTTCGGACACATCTATTTTTAATCACAATATGGAAAATAAAAAGGAAAGACTTTTTTCTGAATTCGCTCCCGTGAGCCGCCAGGAATGGTTGGACAAAATCATGGTGGACCTCAAGGGGGCCGACTTCAACAAGAAGTTAGTGTGGCGCACGAGCGAAGGTTTCTCCGTGCAGCCGTTCTACCTGAGGGAAGACATCGAAAACTTCCCGACGACCACCGCCCTGCCGGGCCGTTATCCCTTCGTGCGCGGCAACAAGGTGAATGACAACAACTGGTATGTTCGCCAGAACGTGAAGTGCGGCGACGCCAAGGAGACCAACAAAAAGTTGCTCGACCTGCTGGGCCGCGGTGTAGACTCTCTCGGCCTGTGTATCTGCAAGGACAACGTCAATGCAGCCTATCTGGATGCCCTGCTCGACGGCGTGTATCCCGAAGCCATCGAACTGAACTTCAAGAGCTGCCCCAGCGTGGCTGTGGAACTCGCCAAAGAAGTGACGGCATGGTACGGCCGCAAGGGCGTAAACAAAGAAAACGTGCACGGCAGCATCGAGTTCGACCCGATGGCCAAGATGCTCGTCAAGGGCAAAGACCTCAGCGACCGCCTCGCCGACCTCAAGACGCTCGTCGAGACCGTGAAGGACTTCCCCTGCATCACCTGCGTCACCGTCAGCTCGCTCGAACTGCAGAACGCCGGTGCCTTCTGCTACCAGGAAGGCGGCTACGCCCTGGCCTGGGGTAACGAATACCTGAACCTCCTGACCGAAGCCGGCGTGCCCGCCCGTGAGGCCGCCCGCCGCATCCGCTTCAGCATGGCCGCCGGAGGCAACTACTTCATGGAAATTGCCAAATTCCGCGCCTTCCGCATGCTGTGGGCCAAAATCGTACGCGAATACGACGTGCCCGAAGAGGAGTGCTACACCTACATCATGGCCACCACGGCCGAATACAACAAGACACTGTTCGACAGCTACGTGAACTTGCTCCGCACACAGACCGAAGCCATGAGTTCCGCCCTGGCCGGCGTGGAAAGCCTCGTGGTTACCGAATTCGACACACCTTACGAAGACCCGACGGAATTCAGCGAGCGCATCGCCCGCAACCAGCAGCTCATGCTGAAGGAAGAAAACCACTTCTCGAAAATCGTGGACGTGGCAGCCGGTTCTTACTACATCGAAGAACTCACCACCAGCCTCGCCGCCGAGATGTGGAAACTCTTCCTCGCCGTTGAGCAGGAAGGCGGATTCCTCGCCGCCGTCAAAGCCGGCACCGTGCAGAACGCCGTGAACGCCACCAACGACGACCGTCACAAAAAAGCCGCCCAGCGCCGCGAATTCATGCTCGGCACCAACCAGTTCCCCAACTTTACCGAAGTGAGCGACGGCAAGCAGCCCGTGCAAAAATGCTGCGGCTGCGGTTGTCACAAAGAAGAGCCCGCGTTTGCCACACTGAACCAAACACGCCTCTCCAGTGAATTCGAAGACCTGCGCCTGGCCACCGAACGTGCCGCCAAGCGTCCCGTAGCCTTCATGCTCACCATTGGCGACCTCAAGTGGCGTCAGGCCCGTGCCCAGTTCAGCTGCAACTTCCTTGCCTCTGCCGGCTACCAAGTCATCGACAACCTCGGCTTCAAGACCGTGGAAGAAGGTGTCGAAGCAGCCATGAAAGCAGGAGCCGACATCGTGGTGCTCTGCTCAAGCGACGACGAATACGCCCAGTATGCCGTGCCCGCCTTCCAGGCTCTCGCAGGCCGCGCCCTATTCATCGTGGCCGGTGCCCCCGCCTGCACGGAAGAACTGCAGGCCGCCGGCATCGAATATTTCATCCACGTGCGCGTCAACCAATTGGATACGCTCAAAGAGTTAAACGCTAAATTGGGAATCAAATGAGAAAGAATTTCGAACACATAGACATCAACGCCGTGCCGGCTCAGCCGAACGGCCAACAGTGGCAGAAAGACCAACACATCACTGCCGACTGGCGCACGCCGGAACAAATCAACATCCAGCCTGTCTACACCAAGGAAGACATGGAGAACATGGAACACCTCGACTACGCCGCCGGTCTGCCTCCCTTCCTCCGTGGCCCGTACTCCATGATGTACCCCTTCCGCCCGTGGACCATCCGCCAGTATGCCGGATTCTCCACGGCTGAGGAGTCGAATGCCTTCTATCGCCGTAACCTGGCTTCCG
>CAMZHB010000033.1 GCA_947306605.1 uncultured Prevotellaceae bacterium
ATCGAGCGTACCACCGTAGTCGAAAACAAAAGCCTTGACCGTGAACGGGAGCACTCTTTTCTTTCTGTTCCCCACCTTCATGAGCAGCACGCCGACGGCAATCCAGAACAGTTCACGGACACGGGTGATGAGACTCATGTAGAGACCGAAAGCCGGTGACAGTGCCAGCCCGCCCACCGCCAGAGCAAAACCGCCCTCGCGGGCTCCCAGTTGCATGGGCGAGAAGAAAAAAAGATTGGCAAACAATGACGTGAAGGCCATGATGAGCACACAGTCGAGGAAATTGACGTGGGGCGTGAGTATCTTGAGAATGAAAAAGAGTTCCATGGCCGTCAGCACGCGAGGCGTAAAACGTGGAACGGCGACGACTGTGCAACTCGGCAATCTGACGGTCTATCTTATGCAACGACTCCTGCTGACGGGCATAGAAACGCGAGGCCCACCTTTTCACCAGAGGCAGACACTGCAAGAGACAGAATGTCTTGACCACCATGCCCCGCTGATAGCCACGCATGAAGAAATAGACCAACAAGAGCAACACGGTCGTGGTGACCGCAAGCAGTATGCCGGCGAAAAACGAAACGCGATACATTGCTACGTAGAGAACAATGGAGGCCAGCCAAAAACAGATGTGCGAAAAGATGTGCATCATCACGTAAAGGATGACACTGGACGTGGCACGCGGCGCACCAAGCGCCGGCGTCAACTCCATGATGCGGTAAGGTTCGCCGCCCATCAGTCCGAAAGGCGTGGCGTAGTTGAGCGCAAAGCCCGACACCGTGAGTTTCAGTACCCGGACATAGCTGACAGGGGCAGGACGTTCGCCATTGCGGACGAGACAATACCACGACGCGGCATTGAAAGCATAAATCACCACCCAAATCCCAATGACACCCACCAGCCAATAACCGGCACGACACAGGGCTGCCCACAGTTGCCCGAAATCGACATTGAACGTGAGGAACATCACAACGACCGCCAGAATGCCGAAAGCAAAAAACCAGTTACGCAGTTTAGGGGACATATCAGTTGGGAGTTGAGAATTGAGAATTATGAGCTGATTCTTTCTGAAAAGTCACGGCTCATGCGTTCATGACGGCGGTGCATATAAATGTAAAGCGCCGAGAACAGGGTAATCTCCACCACGGGATAAAGCCACGGAATATTCAACAGGCAAGCGGCATATAGAACGATTGCACGACAGTTAAACGTCAAAATGTTCGTGTACTTCATCAACGGCAGACTCTGCTCGCGGAAGGCATGCCGGAAATCCTCACCGGGTTCCCCGCCACATTTCTCACGAATCACCTGCATCAAGCGTTGGAATTCGGGTGTCAGTTCTTCTTGACGACGGGTGTAACGTACATAAAAGAACAAAAAAATGCGCCACCAGAAGTTGCCCTTCTTCGGTGTGCCGTCGCGCAGGGCCTTTTGCTTCCGGTAAGTATCCAACTCACTGTCGGCACCGGAGAAATAGAGATGGATGTTGCGGTAGTAGTCGGCCAACTGACTTTGGCGGGCGTGGCAGATGGTGCCGGCAAAGATGCACAGCGCAAAGATGCTGACACCCCACGGAATGTTTGTCAAGGGAATGGGCTGGTGGAACAACCGCAAACTGATGGCCACGTAGATGCAGAAAAACCAAATGTCACCGGCGAAACCGTCAAGCAGTCGTCCCCAATGGGTTTTCTGTCCCGTCATGCGCGCCAACTGGCCGTCGGTGCTGTCGTAGAAATTGGCCCATATCATCAGGAGCACACCTGCCAGATTGTGCCAAAAATCCGTGAAATAGAACATCACGGCCGCCGCCATGCCCAAAAGAATGGAAAAAATGGTCACCACATTAGGATGCACGTGCAACCGCTTGAAGAAAAGAGCCCAGACGTAACCGATGGGTCGGGTGAAGTGAATGTCGAGCCATTCCTCCGTGTCCATCGACTTGAAGGTCGCCTGCAATTTGCTCTGTTCAGATGCCATCGTCCAAATGGGTCTCCAAAAGATCGGCAATGGCTGTAGCAGCGTCACCGATGCAACGGGAGAAACTAGGCCAGTCGTTAAAGTCGATGATTTTAAATTGTCCCTGAGAAGTCACTATGGCATCACCGCCATAGATGTCGATACCCGTCAGTTCTGCCAGACGTTCGGCTTCATGATTCAAGGCGCCGGCACTGAAAGTGTAACCCCGAGTCAGCCCATTGGCATGCTCATGACCGAACTTACCTTCACCTTCGGGATAATACCAATAGAAGAAGCCGGTACCCTTAACTCCATAGAACTTTACCAGGTCACCTTCCACATGCTCACTGGCCACAACACAAGCTATGCCACGGTCCTTGAAGCGGGCTATGGCGTTCTTCATCCCGTTCTCATCATAAACCAGACACACGTCCTCGGCCGTCTGCGACCATCCGTCGGCACGTTTCAGCCATACCGGAACCTGGGGGAACGAGAATTGGCAGGAATTCGTGTCCAAAACGGCAGTCTTGGACATCGGCACTTGATTTGCCTGCATCAATGGTGTCAGCGTGACACGCAGACAGCGTCTCACACCTTCAGGGGCATTCACCACGGGACGATTATCGAGGGCAGCCAAGGCTTCCGGAGAGCGGGCCATAGAGAATATCAAATCGGCCCGTACTGGCAACGCCTTTATGTCTGTTTCCGGATACAGTTCCACATGATGACGCCGCAACATCAGTCTATGGGTCACAGCCTCCATAATGGCCGTGTCGTTCGAACGGGGCGAATAGGCCTCCGCACGCAAAATACCTATCAGTTTACTCATCGTATCTCGCTTATGAATTGTTCCGCTTTCACGATGTCGGCCGCATGGTCCACATCCAACACCTTACTGAAAGGCCAGGCCTTCAGTTTCAGTCCGTCTTTTACCAGCTGGCGCTGGAAATTGCGCATCCGGCTTTGTCCTTCAGCGATACACCGCCGCAAGGTGCCTATGGCCGCCGGTGTCAGGCAATACATGCCTCCCGACACGTAACGGCAACCGTGAGGCTCGTCGTAGAATCCCGTAATGTTGAGCGCACCGTCCGTGCCCACATAGAGCGGACGTTCATCGTCCACGTAGTCGGTCACAGCCATGAATCCGTCGGCGTCACTCTCCATAAAAGCCTGCACATAGGCTTTGAACTCTTCTGGCCGACACACCGTGTCCACCGTCGTCAGACAGAAAGGACCGTCGGTCAGCCACGCGCTGATGGCGTGGAAACTGTGCATCGAACTGGGTGTACCCGCCACCTTCAGGCGCAAGGGACACGCCGTCGTGCGTCGTTCTTCCTCCATGGCCCTGACGTGAGCCACCACATCAGGCATCCGCTCGTTCACGATCATCACCACCTCCGAGGCTCCGGCGTCGGTAAACAGACGCACAAGACGGTCAAGCATAGGCTCTCCGTTCAGGGTGACCAACGGTTTGCTCACGGCCACGCCCTCTCGCCCGAGGCGCGAACCATCGCCGGCGGCAATCACCGCAAATTTCATTCTATCTGGTTGCCAGCGTTGCGCTGGGAGTAAGTTTTACTGTCGCGTTCCTGTGCCACAATCTTCAGCGGATTGGCCGTGGCCTCGTCCTCACGCTCGCGGTTGCGGTAGATGTCGATGGCCGCATACACCGCCTCGCGGAACGAGTTTTCGTTGGCCACGCCCTTGCCGGCAATGTCGAAAGCCGTGCCGTGGTCAGGCGATGTGCGCACCACGGGCAGGCCGGCGGTGAAGTTCACGCCGTCGTCCATCGACAACGCCTTGAACGGTGCCAGGCCCTGGTCGTGATACATGGCCAGCACGGCGTCGAAATGCCGGTACTGTCCTGCGCCGAAGAAACCGTCGGCCGAATACGGACCGAAGCACTGCACGCCTTTTTCGCGCATCGCATCAATAGCCGGTTTAATGACCGTCTGCTCTTCCTCACCCACCAAGCCATCGTCACCGTTGTGAGGATTCAGTCCCAGTACGGCAATGCGGGGGATGGAAATGGTGAAATCCGTCTTCAGGCTCTCGTTGAGAATCTCTATCTTGCGCTCAATGGCATTCTGGGTAATCGAGCCCGACACGTCCTTTACCGGCCGGTGCATCGTCACCAATGCCACGCGCAGCACACGGTTCATCAGCATCATCAGGGCCTCCTGACCCTCGCCCAAAGCATTCTCCAGATACTCCGTGTGGCCCACGAAGGGGAAGTCCGTCGTACGGATATTCTTCTTATTGATAGGCGCCGTCACCAGCACATCGATGTCACCGTTTTCATAATCTGCCACCGCCCGCTGCAATGACAACAGGGCCGCATGGCCGCTTTCCTCGGTAGGCACGCCCAAATCCACCTTTATTTCGTCATCGAACACCGAGATCATGTTCAGACGTCCGCGCTGGGCCGCTCCGGGCGACGACACCACAGTAAAATTCGTTTCCGAACCGATGGCGCGGCGATGGAACGTGGCCACCTTGGCCGAACCGTACACAATGGGTACGCACAGGTCGCACATGGCAGGGTCGCCAAACGTCTTCAGAATGAGTTCATAACCCACTCCATTCGTATCTCCGTGGGTGATTCCCACGCGTATTTTATTCTTTTCCATCACTTACAAATTGTTTCAACTTACAAAGATACAATTTTATCGTCAAAAACCGAAAAACGAACATAAAAAAACACTTAACACTCCAAATCCTCCGTTTTAGTTGTGAAATCCATAACTTAAACACATCTGTCACCGGCCGAACTTAGCACTTTGCAAATCACTCATAATCAGCCATTCCGAAACAAACCCTGACAAAAGCGGCGTTTCGGGCCGCAAAAACGGCGCCTCAAAATTTTGAAGCGCCGTTTCAAAAGTCCGAAATCCTACCTGAGCTCATCAAACGTTAAAAAGGGCAGTCACATGCCTATTAACAGTTTTAACTCTTCTTACCCGCAGTGTTGAGCAGTCCGCAGGCGGCGAGGATATCCAGCCCGCGCGAGGCACGGAGGGTGGCGAAAAGGCCGTGGTGCGTGAGGTTGTCGCGGAAAATCTTCATTTCCGCATCGGTGCAGCCTTGCAAGAGGGAGTCGGGTATGCTGTGGAAGGGAATGAGATTGACCCGGCAGTCAAGTCCTTTGAGCAGACGGACGAGCAGGCGGGCATGCTGCTCGGAATCGTTGACTCCTTTAAAAAGAATGTATTCGAACGACAGGCGGCGCTGATGGTTACCCTGCCGCACTTCACCCCTCTGGAGGTCGCGGCAAAAATCATATTGCTTCAGTTCTTCAACCACACGCTCAATGGGATACGCCTTCTCTGCGGGCATCCACTGGGCACGCTGTTCGGAGGTGGGGAAATGAAGCGACACGGCCAGATTGCAGTCGCTGGCTTCGAGGAAACGGCGCATACCCTTGAGTAACCCCACGGTGGAAACGGTGATGCGCTTGGGACTCCAGGCCAGACCGTAGGGAGCCTGCAGCAGTTCCGTGAGCCGCAACACGTTGTCGGTATTGTCGAACGGTTCACCCTGCCCCATGAGCACCAGATTGGTAAGGCAGTCGAAATGAGGGCAACCGTAAATTTGGTTAAGCATATCGGCCACACTGAGGTTGCCCTGCAGTCCCTGACGTCCGGTCATGCAAAACCGGCACCCCATGCGGCAGCCCACTTGTGTGGAAATGCACAGGGTGGCACGGTCGTCAGTCGGTATGTAAACCGTTTCCACACAATCGCCGCCGAGCGTGCGGAAGAGGTACTTTTCGGTACCGTCGGCCGACACCTGCGTCTTCACGGGGCGCGAACGCCCGAGTGTGAAACGGCTCTCCAAGCGCTCGCGGGCGAACTTGGAGAGGTTGGTCATCTCGTCAATCGAAAATATCTGCTTGGCATAGAGCCATTGTGCCATCTGCTTGGCGGTGAACTTGGGCAGGCTCTCGTTCTCGGCCACCTGCTGCAACTCGGCCAACGTGAGGCCCGAAAGTGCGGTTTTCTCCATCTGAATCATTGCGTTTAACGGTGCAAAAGTACGCTTTTCCAAGAAAAAATTTGACTTTTTCATCTGATTATCCATCATACGGGTCATGCTTTTCAGAAAGTTTTGGTTACCTTTGCGACATATTTTAATAATTTCCTACCTATGACACGACTGACTTTATTTCTTACGACGGCTCTGTTTGCCGTATTTGGACTTAACGCACAAAACCTGCCTACGTTCAGCACCAACGACAAAGAAGTCTGGTATCTGATACAGTTCCGCAACGGCGAAGCCGCCCTACAAGACATGGGCGAAGGAGCTATCCTGAAAACCGCCGCCATAGACAAGAATAATGCGGCCCAATTGTGGAAACTGACGGGTACACAGTCGGCCTGCGAAATAGTTAGCCAAGCCGGCCGGCACATCTACTACAACGGCAGCCGTTACGCCACCTCGGCTTCCAAGACCGGCGGGCTGAAACTCGTTGCCACGAAGAACACTGCTTATGCTCCGGCTTGGGAGATCCAGACATCGGCCACATCGGGACAATCCATGAACCAGTGGGGCGGCGCCGGAGCCGGACGTGAACTCGGTTCGTGGAGTGCCGGCGACGTAAACAACCCGCTCCTGTTCATTGAACCTGCATCTTTGCCCGACACCGATCCTGAGCCCGAGACTTTAACGGAATGGTCCTGCACAGCCAACAGCACATGGCAACCAGAAAACCCTCTGACCCTGTGGTACACCATCCCCGTCACCCGTGCCACCGTCAGTGACCCGTGGATGGAATACGCTCTCCCTATAGGCAACGGCCAGTTGGGCGGCATGGTTTACGGCGGCATACACCAGGACATTCTACAATTTAACGAAAAGACCCTGTGGACCGGTTCCTCCACCGTCTATAACCGTGACGGAGGTTACCAAAACTTCGGAAGGCTCTATATCACGGACCTTTCCGACCGTTTCGGCACTACATCGACCAAAGGTGCGAGAGACTATGTGCGCGCCCTCGACCTGTCGGAAGCCGTAGCCATGGCCGAATGGAAAAGCACCGACAAGACCATTACCTTCCGGCGTGAGTACATCGCCTCTTATCCCGACCAAGTGCTCGCCGTTCATCTTACAGCCAGCGAACCGGGCCAACTGAGCCAGCACTTCTATCTGTGGAACGCCCACAACCTACGTGGTACTTACGCTAACGGCGAAGGTTCGTTCTCAGGCAAACTGACTACCGTTTCCTACAACGCACGGATGAAAGTCATCGCCACTGGGGGCATCACAACAACCGACGAAAAAGGCATTACCGTCACAGGAGCCGATGAAATCATCGTACTCATTGCGGCTGCCACCGACTACGACCCCGTGGCCAACGGATTCGTGAGCCAGACCGACAACTTGGAAGCCAAAGTGAAAGGCACCATTGACGCTGCAGCAGCCAAATCGTGGGAGACTCTGCGGAGCAACCACGTAAGCGACCACCAGGCACTTTTCAACCGATGCAGTTTGGAACTCGACGGCGCCACAAACGCCAAAGCCACCAACAGACTCATCGACACCTACGCCACTCTGACCAGCAAGGCCACGCTCACACGCTCCAAAGACGCCCGCATGTTGGAACAGCTTTATTTCAGCTACGGACGCTACTTACTCATCGCCAGCTCACGCGGCATTGACCTGCCGAACAATCTGCAAGGCATCTGGAACCACAAGAACAATCCGCCCTGGTGCTCCGACATACACGCCAACATCAATATCCAGATGAACTACTGGCCGGCCGAAATCACCGGATTGCCGGAAACCCACGAGAAATATCTCAATTACCTCTACAACATGGCCATGGTGCAACCCATATGGAAAAATTATGCCACGGGCAACGGCACTGACGGACGTTTCCTGCACCATTCCACGGGTTGGGCTTGCTTCACGGAGAATAATATCTTCGGCTGCTGCACCGACTGGATGGCCGCCAACTACCCCGAAGCCGGTGCATGGAGCGCCGACCACCTGTGGCAACACTACCGCTACACCCTCGACCGCGAATTCCTCCGCACCAAAGCCTTGCCCGTAATGCTTTCTGCCACCCGCATGTGGATGGAACGGCTCAAACAGGCCAGCGACGGCACGTGGGAGTGTCCCGACGAATACTCACCAGAGCATGGTCCTGTGGAGAACGCCACGGCCCATTCCCAGCAGATTGTCTGGAATCTGTTCAACACGACACTGCAAGCCATTGAAATTGTCGGTACAGACGAGGCTGGCATCACTGAGACATTTTTTAATCAACTAAAGGAAAAGTTTAGTAATTTAGACGACGGACTTCATACGGAAGTCTACAAAGGCGCCACCCGCGAAGGCATTGCATCGGGTTCCACCATCCTGCGCGAATGGAAGTACACCGACTTTGCAACCGGCAACGGCAGCGAAACAGGACACCGCCATCTCAGCCATCTGATGGCACTCTATCCCTTTGCCAATCTGCCTGCATCCAGTCCTTACTACGAGCCCGCAGTGCGTAGTCTTACCCTGCGCGGACTGCCCTCCACCGGTTGGTCCATGGGCTGGAAAGTGAACCTGTGGGCCCGTGCCTTGCAGCCCGACAAGTGCGTGGAACTCTTCCGCCGGGCCTTCAAACACAGCACCACCTACGGCACAGACCAGTCGCAGGGAGGCGTTTACTATAACCTGTTCGACTCGCACGCCCCGTTCCAGATAGACGGAAACTTCGGCGTATGCGCCGGCATGGCCGAGATGTTACTGCAGAGCCACACCGACACGCTGCAACTGTTGCCTGCCCTGCCCTACATCTGGCCAAAAGGCACTGTACGCGGCCTGCGGGCCGTGGGCGGCTTTGAAGTCGACGAAACGTGGGAAGAAGGTGCGCTCACACAGGCCGTCATCCGTAGCCAAAAGGGTCAGCCCCTGCCCGTCGCCTACCCGGCCATCGCCGATTATGAACTGTCGACAGACGACGGTCAAAAGGTAGAAGTGCAAGTGCTCTCCCCAGACCGTATTCTTATACCTTCAACTGCGGCTGGCACCACATACACATTTCAGAAAAAGGACGAGTCCGGCATTTCGCTTGTTTCAAACAAGAAAGGCGGAAATTCGCTGTGGTATGACCTCAACGGACGCCTTGTCAGCGACAACGCCTCACACTTGTCGCAAGGCGTATACGTTACAAAAGGCAGGAAAGTAGCCTTCAGATAATTCTTTTGAATCATGGTGTCCTCAAGCAAACAACACCTTAGTCTCAGAGCACTCATTCTGACGTTGGGCCTACCGATTATTTGCTCCACCTTTTCCGTTGGAATTTCAGCACACGAGAAGGTGCTGACAAAGAAACAAACCGCAGTCCGCGCGGAACAGTTGAAAGCTATTTGGCTCGACTCTGTACGCACGGCGACGGCCTATGCCTACGACCAAAAGACCATAAGGTTCGACACCCTGACCATGCCTCTTGACTGGAAAATATTCGGCACCCCAGGTCCTCACGGCTACGCCCTTTACATCTCCCTCCACGGCGGAGGAGGCACAACACCCGAATCGAACGACCAACAATGGCGCAACCAGATGCGGCTCTACCGGCCGAAAAACGCTGTTTATCTGTGTCCGCGCGCCCCATACAACTCCTGGGACCTCCATTTTAAGACCAGGCTCGACGAGATGTACCGCCGCGTCATTCTCATGGCACAGGCATGGCTGAACGTTGACCCCAATCATGTCTACATCATGGGCTATTCAGCCGGCGGTGACGGCGTGTGGCGCCTGGCCCCGCGGTTGGCCGACATATGGACAGCCGCATCCATGATGGCTGGACACCCGGGCGACGTTTCGCTGCTTAACCTGCGCAATCTGCCCTTCATGATATGGTGCGGCGAACGCGATGCCGCCTACGACCGCAACAGCCAATGCCGCGGACGTATCGCCCAGATGGATTCACTTCAGACGGCCGATCCCGGCGGATACATTCACGAAGGTCACATCGTGGAAGGTAAAGGTCACTGGATGGACCGCGTGGACACGGTGGCCGTGGATTGGATGGGACAATACGAACGCCAGCCTTATCCCAAGCGTATCGTCTGGAAACAGGCCGGAGAAGCAAAGCTCCACTTCTACTGGCTCTCTGCCCCGCGTGAACAACTGAAGCGTGACATGGAGGTGCGCGCAGAGGTGCACGGCAACACCATCAGCATTACCCGATGCGACTACTCCCGCCTCACGCTCTCGCTCAGCGACAGTCTGGTCAACCTCGACCGCCCCGTTACCGTAGTCTATCAGGGCAAAAACCTCTTCCGTGGCAAGGTAAAACGCCACGCCAGTACCTTACGCCGCACACTCTACGAACGCGACGACCCTTCCTACATGGTTCCAGCCCAGATTGAGTTGCATTTCTAACCATTCTCCTATAGACCTTTCCAGATAGTTAAAACAAGGCGGCGTCTCGAAAAATCGAGGCGCCGCCTTTAAAATTCGTGGCGCCATACAGATAGGTTGGATAGCCTTCCTCTGTGTA
>CAMZHB010000034.1 GCA_947306605.1 uncultured Prevotellaceae bacterium
TGGATAAGTACCTGTCCGTCCTTGCTGGAACCACCAGTCCCACAACGGGCTTTGAGATGTTTTTCCAACTGTTTGAGGTCGGATGCCGTACCTACGAATCCGTCCACGACAGTCACGGTTTTGCCCCCACGACCTGCGCGAGTGAAATAGACATGCAGGTTTTGGCGGTTATTAGGTAAAGTCTCGGGTTCACTTTCTTCAGATGTTTGAAACTGAAAATCAGGGTTGGTGGAGAATACCACGCCCAAACGGTCTTTCCAATCGTTTGTCATAGGACACAATTAAAATGTTAGTTTTAGCATGACGGCACTCTGGGCAGGAATGTCACATGTGAATACTCCATCACGACGCAACGTCACTGGCAACTGACGCTTCGTAAGTAGTTCGACCGCTTTAAATTCTCCTTCCTTCAAACTGAGAACATCGAAGGCGTGCCCCGGAACACATGTGTCGGTCATGTGATTCACAGTATCAAAATTGGCCAATACGAAAACGGTCTCGTTGGCGTGTTTACGGATGAATGCAAACACTTTGTCGGAACGGAAGCCGGGATTGTCGTAATTGGCATACATCAGGTCAAAGAAGAGCCCGTCGGCAATGGACTTCTCTGCAGTTGCCATCGACAACACTTTTTTATAAAAGGTATATGTTTGCCGGCTTTCAGGAGACAGTTTTTTCAGGGTACAATGTCCGCCGTCGTACCACCTGCATACGGTCTCCACACTCCAATAATCAAAGATTGTAGTCCGACCGTCGCGCCCGCTGAATCCTTCTTCGTCCATACCATGTTCCCCGAATTCTTGGCCAAAGTAAAGCATGAAAGGATTAGTGTTCATGCACGTGGCAACGACAAGAGCTGCACGTGCTGCGAGACCCGACTTAATAAAGAAATCGCTGGCTATACGTTGTTCGTCGTGGTTTTCCAGAAAATTCAGCATGTGTTTCTGTATGTTTCCGACCGATTTCCAACATTCCGTGATGGCACTGGCAGGTTGCATGCCACATGTAACATCTCGCAAAGTGTCGTATAGTCCCACTTTGTCGTACAACAAGTCGAAACCGCCCCGATATAGATAGTCGCGGTACAGAGTTGGCTGATAGACTTCACCGATAAAAATGATATTGGGGAAACGTTGTTTCACCTGTTTCAGACACCACGCCCAGAATTCGCATGGTACCATCTCGGCCATATCACATCGGAATCCGTCAATGCCCTGTTCGGCCCAATATATCAGAATGTCGCGCATCTTTGTCCATGTATCGGGCAGGGGAGTGAAGCGTCGTGTGCGTCCTCCCAAGTAATCGATGCCATAATTCAGTTTTACCGTTTCGTACCAGTCGTTTTGTGAAGGCGAAGCACTGAATTGGTCGTTACCTGTGGCCTTAGCGGGGAATTCATCATAAGGTTTGGTGGCTCCACAAAGCATGTCGAAAGTCCCATGCAGTGGTTGTCCTGGGATATAGTAGAAATTGTTCGTCGGAGAAAAAGCTTGCGACGTGTTGTCACGAGCTCCTAAGTCTTCAACTCCCTCGGGGGCGACGTCAGAATGGTATTGGCGTGCTACATGATTGGGTACAAAATCGATAATGACCTTCATGCCGGCTCGATGAGTCCTTTCGACGAGAGTCAAAAACTCTTTCCTCCGTTTTTCGGGCGACGTGGCTAAGTCGGGATCAATGTCGTAATAATCTTTAATGGCATAAGGTGAGCCTGCACGCCCTTTGACCACAGCCGGATGGTCTCTGACGATGCCGAAATCAGAGTAGTCGGTCTGTGTGGCGTGCTCAATGACACCCGTGTACCATACGTGGGTTACCCCAAGCGACTTGATTTTCTTCAAGGCTAAGGTTGTGATGTCATTGAACTTTCCCGAACCGTTCTGTTCCTTTGTGCCATTGTGCACGGGCCTTTCGGTCGTGTTACCAAACAAGCGGGGAAGCAGTTGGTAGATGATAATTTTCATAAAAACCGAATGGCGCCAGTTCAGGCTCTTCCAGCCGGAACCAGCGCCAAATATATTTTCAGATAACGTTTAGATGCCACTAACCGTGATTGCCTCGTTGCCGCGTGCAATCTTTACAATCATGCCTTGAAGGGCTTTACCAGGACCGCACTCCACGAATTCTGTGGCTCCGTCAGATATCATGGCATTTACCTCTGATGTCCATTTCACGGGAGCCGTCAACTGTGCAATTAGGTTCTGCTTAATTTCCTCTGCATCGGTATGGGGCTGTCCATCCACGTTTTGATAAACAGGGCAAGTCGGTGTGTGAAATTCTGTATTTTTTATAGCTTCTTCCAGCTCTACCTTGGCCGGCTGCATGAGGGGACTGTGGAAGGCTCCGCCCACTTTAAGAACAAGAGCACGCTTTGCACCCAGTTCTTTGAGTTTCTCACAGGCTTTTTCAACGGCTTCAATGTCACCGCTGATAACCAACTGGCCCGGGCAATTGTAGTTGGCAGGAATAACAACGTTCTTTTCCGTACTTACCTCCCGACATACTTTTTCTACGTCCTCGTCTGAGAGACCGATAATGGCTGCCATCGTCGACGGTTTCAATTCACATGCTTTCTGCATCGCCATAGCACGTGCGTAAACCAATTTCAATCCGTCTTCAAATCGGAGTGCACCGGCCGCAACCAAGGCAGAGAATTCACCAAGTGAGTGACCGCCCACCATATCTGGCTTCATGTCGCCCACGATGGCGCTAATGACACTATGCAGGAACACTGCGGGTTGCGTTACCTTCGTCTGCTTCAGTTCATCATCGGTTCCGGCAAACATAATGTCGGTTATCTTATAACCAAGTATTTCGTTAGCTTGGTCAAACAATGCTTTTGCCTGTGGATTACTCTCATACAATTCCTTGCCCATTCCTGTATACTGGGCTCCTTGTCCGGGAAATACTACTGCTTTCATTAGTTAATGTTTTTAGTTTCGGACTGCAAAGTTACGAATAAGCACACGCATGACAAAATAAAGGAAACCAAAGTTTCTAGACTGAACAAAAAAGTAGAGAAGATTTGCTTGAAGAGCAAATTGCAAAAATTTATTTGTTGAAAGTGCAAATAAGTTATATTGAAAAATTATGTTTGTGAAAGTGATATCAGATACAGTAAAAACGATGTACTATATTATCGAATGTAGAAAAGATTTTGAGCGAAGCAAGCGGCGTTTTCGAAAAATTGTTGTACTTTTGCACCGTCTTTTGTAAGACACGCTCTATGGAAAGTTGCCGGAGTGATCGAACGGGGCGGACTCGAAATCCGCTGTACGGCTTGTCCGTACCGGGGGTTTGAATCCCTCACTTTCCGCAAAGCATCTGTTTATAGTTAAAGCCTGTATCCGATTTTCTGGATGCAGGCTTTTTTATTGTGGGTGGACCAGGGGAGAATCGAACTCCCGTCCATACAGGGAATAGAGGTGCTTTCTACACGCTTATCCCTCTCGTGAATTCTTCAACGGACCGGAAGAGGGCAACCTATCCGCTGCATAGCCTCTGAAATTTCATTTCTGTCGCGAGGCAGACAGGAACTATTTCCGATTTGCTGCGCCACCGGTTCGGTGAGCTTCGGAACAACAGCTACCGGGTGACGTCTCGTTCCAACGCCTTGCATCGGAATAAAGCTCAGATTTACTATACTTCAATCAAGCAGCGAGAGCGTAATTATTTTCGCCAGATAAATTTATGACCATCAGTATTATAGTGCCGCCAGTCAGAGCACTGCGTGCTTACACGTCCGTCCGTCCTGCTGTCAAATCCAGTCTGGCCCGAACTATGGTGTTGCAAAGTTACATTTTTTCCATCATATTACGTCTCGTTGGTGACTCAAAATCTGCTGAGAAAAATATTTTGAAAAAAATATCGATACGCAGCAATAAATTCAGCGATTTTGAGTTTTTAATTATAACGATAATTACAGACAGCCTGGAAATGATTTACCGCGACATATACAGATCGTCATTTACATTCGAGCTCATCGAGGCTCCACGAAATGTCGTAAGCCCTTGGCAAATCAGAGCCAAGCGAGTCATTGACATCCTGCTTTCTGGCCTGGGTATCGTTATCCTTTCACCTGTTATGCTTGTCATCTGCATTCTTCTAAAGTTGAAAGGAGAAGGACAAGTCATCTACTCTCAGGAACGTATCGGATTGGGAGGCAAACCTTTTACCATCTATAAGTTTAAAACTTTCCGCGATGATGCTGAACTTGACGGACCACAGTTATCATTGCCCGGAGACTCACGCGTTACCCCCTTAGGGAAAACCCTCCGTGAACATCATCTCGACGAGTTGCCACAACTTTGGAACGTGCTACGTGGAGATATGTCTATGGTCGGTCCGCGACCAGAGCGCAAATACTTTATCGATAAAATTATGAAGTATGACTCACGTTATCAAAATCTCTACGTTCTCAGACCTGGAGTGACCAGTGATGCCACTTTGCACAACGGATATACAGATACGATGGAGAAAATGCTCAAGCGGCTCGACCGTGACCTCTATTATCTTGAGAACAGAAGCCTCACGCTTGATTTTAAAATTATTATTGAAACTGCGCTCTCTATCATATCTCTCAAGAAATTCTGAACATTTTTCTTTTTGCTAGACATAGAATCTGCCTAATTATATTATGTATAGTATTTAGGTAATATTGTCAAAGCATAGATTTGGTCTATTTGAGACAAAATGAAGATTTTTGGAAAGATTGTGTGTCATTATTAAAGAAAAATGTGTATTTTTGCAGTCAAAACGAGAGAAAAATGATAGAAAGCGGTATCTGCATACTCCGACTGCGTGGTTTGATTCTACAACCGAAAGGCTTGCGGAAGTGAGAAGCGTGCCTGTTTAATTATAGGATTATCAAGAACTAAGGTCTTTCCCGCTTCCGAGTGAGAAGGACTTTTTCAATTTTAAAGACAATGAACGACAGATTATTTATTTTTGACACAACGTTGCGCGACGGAGAACAAGTGCCCGGTTGTCAGCTGAACACAGTGGAGAAAATCGAGGTTGCAAAACAGTTGGAATTGCTTGGCGTAGACGTTATCGAAGCTGGTTTTCCCATATCGAGTCCAGGAGACTTCACAAGTGTGATTGAGATTTCTAAAGCTGTGACGTGGCCAACAGTATGTGCTCTGACGCGAGCCATAGAGAAGGATATAGACTGTGCGAATGAAGCACTTCGTTTTGCGAAACGCAAACGTATTCACACGGGTATCGGAACTAGTGATTACCATATCAAATATAAATTCAACTCAAACCGCGAGGATGTTTTGGCGCAAGGCGTTGCGGCGGTGAAGTATGCGAAGAAGTACGTTGAAGACGTGGAATTCTACGCCGAAGATGCAGGTAGGACCGAAAACGAGTACCTTGCCCGCGTGGTTGAAGCCGTGATAAAGGCAGGTGCAACCGTAGTAAACATTCCTGACACGACGGGTTATTGTCTTCCAAGCGAATATGGAGCGAAAATCAAGTATTTAATGGATCACGTAGATGGAATTGACCGCGCCGTTATCTCAACTCATTGCCACAACGATTTGGGTATGGCTACAGCCAACACACTTAGTGGCGTGCTGAACGGAGCCCGTCAAGTTGAAGTGACTATTAATGGTATCGGAGAGCGTGCCGGAAACACAAGTGAAGAGGAAATCGCGATGATTCTCAAATGCCACAAGCTAGGTATTGAGACAAACATAAATACACGTCGCATTTACAACGTGAGTCGTCTTGTAAGCAGTCTGATGAACATGCCTGTACAACCGAACAAGGCCATTGTGGGGCGTAATGCGTTTGCCCATTCAAGTGGTATTCATCAAGATGGTGTACTCAAAAACGTGGAAACTTACGAAATTATTAATCCCAAAGACGTGGGTATTGATGACAACAGTATTATTCTTACAGCACGTAGCGGACGTGCAGCACTGAAGCACCGTTTGCACGTACTCGGCATCGAACTAGAGGAAAAACGTCTGGACGAAGTCTATCAGAATTTCCTGAAAGTGGCTGACAAGAAGAAGGATGTGACGGATGACGACATCCTTGTCCTCGCTGGTGCAAACCGTAGCGATGCTCATAAGATAAAACTAGACTATTTGCAAGTAACCAGCGGAGTAGGTGTGCAGAGTGTGGCCAGTTTAGGTCTCAATATTGCAGGTGAAAAATTCGAAGCATGTGCTAGTGGAAACGGTCCTATAGATGCCGCCGTGAAAGCCCTGAAAAACATTATCAAACGCGAAATGACGCTGAAGGAATTCACTATTCAAGCCGTGAGCAAGGGAAGTGACGACCTCGGAAAAGTACATATGCAGGTGGAATACAAAGGTGTGTCGTACTATGGCTTCGGCGCTAACACCGATATCATAGCTGCCAGCGTGGAAGCCTACATTGACTGCATCAATAATTTTAAAGACTGAAAACAGAAGGTCATGAACACACTTTTCGATAAAATTTGGGACGCACACGTTGTACAAATTATCCCCGACGGGCCACAACAACTCTACATTGACCGGCTCTACTGTCACGAGGTGACCAGTCCACAAGCCTTCGAAGGTCTCCGACGGCGCGGACTTAAACCTTTCCGGCCGCAGAATATATATTGCATGCCCGATCACAACACTCCAACTCACGATCAGGATCAACCTATCGCTGATCCTGTAAGTCGCAAACAGGTAGACACTCTAGCACGGAATGCCACCGAATTTGGACTCAACCACTTCGGCATGATGCACCCCAAAAATGGCATTATACACGTCGTTGGTCCCGAACGTGCACTTACACTCCCCGGAATGACTATCGTATGTGGAGACTCACACACTTCAACCCATGGAGCCGTTGGTGCAGTCGCCTTCGGAATCGGAACAAGTGAAGTTGAAATGGTCTTAGCTTCACAATGCATTCTCCAACAAAAGCCTAAGACGATGCGCATTACCATAAACGGAAAATTAGGAAAGGGTGTGACTGCAAAAGATTTGGCACTCTACGTCATGTCGCAGATTACAACAAGCGGTGCAACGGGCTACTTTGTAGAATATGCAGGTAAAGTGGTGCAAAGTCTCTCCATGGAAGGACGACTCACCTTATGCAATCTTTCCATTGAGATGGGTTCACGCGGAGGTATGATTGCCCCCGATGAAACTACATTCAATTATATAAAAGGTAGGGAATACGCTCCGAAAGGTGAAGCATGGAACAAGGCTGTAGCCTATTGGAAAACTCTATATAGCGATGAGAACGCACAATTCGACAGAGAGTTGGAATTTGATGCTTCTAAGATTGAACCGATGATTACTTATGGCACAAATCCGGGCATGGGTATTGCCATCACGTCGGAAATACCGGCATCGCAGTGCGCCACAGATGTCAAAGCACTTGAATATATGGATTTTAAAAGTGGAGAAACTCTTATCGGAAAGCCGATAGATTATGTTTTTCTGGGTGCTTGTACCAACGGACGCATAGAAGATTTCCGCGCATTCGCATCTGTCGTTAAGGGTAAGCAGAAAGCGAAGGACGTAACGGCTTGGCTTGTCCCCGGTTCCTGGAATGTTGATAAACAAATCAGGGAAGAAGGTTTGGACAAAATACTTGAGGCTGCTGGATTTGAAATAAGACAGCCAGGATGTTCGGCATGTCTGGCCATGAACGATGATAAAGTACCAGCAGGCAAGTACTGCGTCGCTACATCTAACCGTAATTTTGAAGGACGTCAGGGGCCCGGGGCTCGAACTCTGCTTGCAAGTCCATTAACTGCGGCAGCGGCTGCCATTACAGGGCGCATTACAGATCCTAGAACTTTCTTATAAACAGACAAGTCATGAAACAGAAATTTAATGTTATAAAAAGCACGTGTGTTCCTTTGCCTTTGAAGAACGTAGATACCGACCAAATCATTCCTGCACGGTTTCTTAAGGCAACGACAAAAGAGGGGTTTGGTGACAACCTGTTCCGTGACTGGCGCTATAACGCAGACGGAAGCCCCAAGAAAGATTTTATCCTGAACAATCCCAGATATAAAGGTGTCGTTCTTGTAGCTGGAAAAAACTTTGGTTGCGGTTCGAGCCGCGAACACGCAGCATGGGCCATTGCAGACTATGGATTCCGCATTGTCATAAGCAGCTTCTTTGCCGACATCCACAAAAACAATGAACTCAACAACTTTGTTCTGCCTGTTCAAGTAAGCGAACGTTTTCTTGAGCACCTATTTGATTCCATCAAATCTGACCCAAATACGGAAGTCATCGTAGATTTGCCTAACCAAACGGTAACTAACACTGCAACGAACGAAGAAGAGCATTTCGAAATCAACGGCTATAAGAAGTATTGTCTAGAAAATGCCTTGGACGACATAGATTATATTCTTGAGAACAAAGACAAGATAGTTCAATTTGAACAAGCCAGACAGCATGTATGAAACAAAACATCCAGCCATTTATTGAAATCATGGACACAACGTTACGTGACGGTGAACAGACCCAAAACGTTTCGTTTGTACCGCATGAAAAACTTGCCATCGCACGTTTGCTTCTTCAGAGCTTGAATGTGGATCGCATTGAAGTGGCATCAGCGCGTGTTTCAGAGGGTGAAAAAGAAGCTGTCAGCCTTATTTGTCGCTGGGCATCAGACAATGGCTTATTGGAACGTGTAGAAGTCTTAGGTTTTGTAGATGGTAAGCAATCGGTTGAATGGCTTAAATCGTGCGGCTGCAAAAATATCAACTTGTTATGCAAAGGTTCGTTGAACCATTGCCTGTATCAATTGAAGCAAGACCCACAGCAACATATTGAAGACATATTACGCACGATAGAATATGCCGACCTGTCCGGAATAAATGTGAATATCTATCTTGAAGATTGGAGTAACGGAATGAAAGAGTCCCCACAATATGTTTATCAATTGATGGATGCTCTGCGTAACACACCTGTCCGACGGTTTATGCTTCCCGATACATTGGGTATACTTAATCCGCTGAATGTTATTGAGTATATGCGCAAAATGATTAAGCGCTATCATGAACTGCATTTCGATTTCCATGCACATAACGACTATGATTTGGCTATCTCAAATGTACTTGCGGCTGTATTAAGCGGATGTAAAGGTATTCATTCCACAATTAATGGTCTCGGAGAACGGGCTGGAAATGCGCCATTAGCCAGTGTACAAGCTATACTACACGATCAGTTCAACGCCAGAACCAACATTAAAGAGGAAAACTTGTACAAAGTGAGTCGGCTCGTTGAGAGTTATTCCGGCATTATGCTTCCTGCTAACAAACCCATTGTGGGTGAAAACGTGTTTACTCAAGTGGCTGGAGTACATGCTGATGGTGACCGCAAACACGACCTATATTGTAACGATTTGATACCAGAAAGATTTGGAAGAAAACGAGAATATGCATTAGGAAAGAATAGTGGCCAAGCGAATATCGAACAAAATTTAAAGGAACTAGGACTTGAACTCACACCAGAGCAGACAAAACTCGTCACAACTCGAATTACGGAACTGGGAGACCGAAAAGAAATCGTCACACAAGACGACCTACCATTTATCGTAAACGATGTCATAAAACACAATCCCCAAGATAACAAAGTAAAACTCATCAGTTACGTTGTCTCATCTGCACGCAGTTTGCGTTCACATGCCTCTTTGCGCATTGAAATATGCGGCAAAGAATACGAAGCAGGCGCTACTGGTGACGGACAATACGATGCTTTTATGCGGGGAATACATGATATATATATGAATCGCCTGCATCGCAGGTTCCCGGTCCTGACAAACTATTTTGTAACTATACCTCCGGGTGGCCGGACCGACGCATTGGTACAAACAGTCATCACTTGGGATTTTGAAGGAAAAATTATCCGTACCCGTGGATTGGATGCCGACCAAACGGACTCAGCCATAAAGGCGACAATCAAAATGCTGAATGTACTGGAGAACATGAATGAAGTGACAACAACTACAAAAGAAACACAAAACTCAAAATAAACATTATCAGTAATGGACTTTAAAATAGCAGTATTGGCCGGAGACGGAATCGGCCCG
>CAMZHB010000035.1 GCA_947306605.1 uncultured Prevotellaceae bacterium
ACAAGCTTCCAGTGGAAACGCGCGGGGGTCATCGTCAGCGGAATAGTTCCTGACTCAGAGCTGCAGACGAGCTTCCTGGATATACCTCCTGTGCTGAAGGAGAAACTGCAACGGCTCTCGGCCGTTACTGACAAAATCAATGCGCGTCATGGGGAGGAAGCCATACAGGTGGCCAGTGCCTTGCGGTCTCACGACCCGGAGACGGGAAAGGCGCTCACGTTCAGGAACAGCATCCTTCACAGCCACCGCTCGCCGTTCTACACAACGGATATAAAGGGCCTCATTGAAGTGAGATAGTCCCCATTCGCTCCGTGTGAGCGAGCCATATTATTTAAGTATGTACTCAAAAACAGAAACAAAAAAGGGAACCTCTTTCGAGATTCCCATTGTAGCGCCTACGGGAATCGAACCCGTGTTCCATGCGTGAGAGGCATGTGTCCTAGCCGCTAGACGAAAGCGCCAAGAAAAAGTATATTTGATGCGGAAGCTAGGAGATTCGAACTCCTGGTACGATTACTCGCACGGCAGTTTAGCAAACTGCTGGTTTAAGCCACTCACCCAAACTTCCTTTTGTGTTCCACAAATTTGCTAACGCATGGGTTTGACGCCCTGTGGAACATCTTTATGTGCATCTTCGCTTAAATGCAGTGCAAAAGTAGTAACTTCTTTTGAATTGTGCAACTTTTGGGGAAAGATTTTTCAATAGTTTGATATAACTCACGCCATGTCCGTGATAAAAGCGTTTATGTCCCACTTCGTTCGATTCAAGTCTGAGATAAAAAGAATGAGAGCGGCCTCGTCGTATGACCAGGCCGCTCTCCTATTTTTGAAACTTGTCTGCTATTGGAATGAAGCGCCCACAATGTCAAGCAACTCCGAGGTAATGGCGGCTTGACGCGTCTTGTTGTACATCAGCGTCAATTCACCGAGGAGTTCATCGGCGTTATCTGTTGCCACCTGCATGGCTACTACACGTGCAGCGTGTTCGCTGGCCAGGCTGTCAAGCAATGCCGTGTACAATTTCAAGTGAAGCACTCGCGGAACTAACTGGTTGACGATTTCCTCCTGCGAAGGTTCGATGATATAGTCCAAAGCCATACCACTTGCCGGCTTTGAATTGTCGGCAGAACTACTCAGATCTATCGGGAGGAAAGTCTCGTTCGTCAATATCTGACTGGCTGTATTCTTAAAGTGGTTATAAATAATTACAACCTTGTCGATTTCTTTGTCAACAAAACGTTGCATCAAACCAGCCGCCAGTTGTGAAACCTCACCATAATTGGGTTTGTCAAGAAGTTGGTTGTTGTTCGATTCAAAAGCGAATCCAAGCTTCTTAGCTTTCTCAGCCACCTTAACACCAATCGGGATAATTTCAACCTCAGCGAATCCGTTACTTTTCATCGTGTCGATAGTCCGCTGCATCTCCTTGATAACATTTGCGTTGAACGCTCCACACAAACTGGAATTTGAAGAATAGGCAACAATAACAGCCTTGCCTCCTTTTCGTCGGGATGCATATGGCGACGATATCTCACCTTGCATTTCACCAACGAATCTTGACATCATACCATTCAGCTGGCGTTCATACGGAAGCATACTTTCAATGGCCATTTGTGCCTTATGCAACTTCGACGAAGCCACCAATTTCATCGCGCTGGTAATTTTGCGCGTACTCGTAACCGAGTTGATACGTGTCTTAACTTCTTTAAGAGAGGGCATGACGTTATTATTTGAATTGAGAAGCCACGTCGGACGCTACTTTCTCAATCGTCTGACAAACTTCCTCTGTCAACTGACCGGCAGCAAGCACATCAATGACACTTTCCTTGTAATTCGTCTTCAGTATCTCAAGGAAATTAGACTGGAAATCGGACACTTTCTCCAACGGAAGGTCACGTAACAATCCGTGTGTGCCACAATAAAGAATGGCAACCTGTTCTCCAACCGACATTGGTGAATACTGCGGCTGAACAAGCAGGCGATTGTTCTTACGACCACGGTCAAGCGTCATCGCAGTAACGGCATCCATATCAGAAGAGAACTTAGAAAAAGCTTCAAGTTCACGATACTGGGCCTGGTCAATCTTTAACGTACCGGCAATCTTCTTCATGCTCTTGATTTGAGCCGAGCCACCGACACGCGATACAGAGATACCTACGTCAATAGCGGGACGGAAACCTTGGTTAAACAGATTTGTGTCCAGATAGATTTGACCGTCAGTAATTGAAATCACATTTGTTGGAATATATGCCGATACGTCACCAGCCTGTGTTTCAATTATAGGCAATGCTGTCAGAGAACCGCCTCCCCTAACCTTGCCATTCATGCATTCAGGCAGGTCGTTCATCTGCTTGGCTACCTCATCTTGAGCATTAATCTTTGCCGCACGCTCCAACAAACGGGAGTGGAGATAGAATACATCGCCCGGATATGCTTCACGGCCCGATGGACGACGGAGGACAAGCGATACTTCACGATACGCAACGGCTTGTTTTGACAAGTCATCGTACACAACTAGCGCGTGGTGCCCTCTGTCACGGAAATACTCGCCTATGGCAGCACCGGCAAACGGAGCATAATACTGTAATGACGCAGGTTCTGCCGCCGTAGCCGAAACTACGATAGTGTATTTCATGGCTCCATGTTCCTTAAGAGTATTTACCAAAGCCGCAACCGTAGATGCTTTCTGTCCTATAGCCACATAGATGCAATAAACTGGTTTGCCCTTCTCGTAATTACTCTTTTGATTGATAATAGTATCAATTGCAATGGCAGATTTTCCTGTTTGACGGTCGCCGATAATAAGCTCACGCTGTCCTCTGCCTATTGGAACCATCGAGTCAATGGCTTTAAGACCCGTCTGTAACGGCTCGTTAACGGGCTGACGATAGATAACACCAGGAGCTTTTCGGTCTAAAGGCATCTCAAACTTCTCTCCGCCGATAGGGGCACCGCCATCGATTGGTTGACCAAGAGGATTAATCACGCGACCAATCATCTCATCACTTACCATGATTGAGGCGATGCGACCGGTACGCTTGACAGTTTGACCTTCCTTGATTCCTTCCGTCGGGCCAAGCAGTACTACGCCTACGTTGTCCTCTTCAAGGTTCATCACAACAGCCATCGTCCCGTTTTCAAACTCCAGCAACTCGTTCTCTGTTGCATTTCGCAAACCATACAAACGGGCTACACCGTCGTTAACTTGAAGTACCTTGCCGACTTCTTCAAATTGAACCTCAGAATTAAGATCTTTCAGTTCGCTGTAAAGGATGTCGGAAACTTCACTTGGATTTATTTTACTTGGCATATTCTTCTTTATTTCCTTATTGGGAGACTAATTTATTATTATTGGCCAGTAATTGTTTTTTAATACGATTTAGTTTCGTTCGAATGCTTGCATCAAAACTATATGTATCGTACTCAAGCACAAAACCACCGATAATAGAAGGATCGACTTCAACGACAAACTCAACTTCATTGCTTGTTTTGGCTTTTACCAACTTTTTCAAACGTTCTATGGTTGACTCATCCAATGCAACAGGCACCGTAAGTTGACTATGAATTAGATGTTGTTGCTTTCTATAGGCACTCACATATGATTGAGCAATAAACTGAGCCATGGAAATCCGATGTTTTTTTATCATCAGACGAAAAAACTGTTTCAAACATTCACTCTTGGTATTGCCAGAAGCCATATTGAGCAAATTAAATTTCTTATCATCATCAAGAACCGGGTTATTCAGCGTATCACGAAGCATCGGAATACGCACAAACGAGTCCCCGAGCACCATCAGACTGCGATAGACCTCTTCGTTCTCACCTTTCTCAGTAGCAAACTTTAAAAGGGCTTTGGCATAACGCGAAGAAACAATACCTATATCCATAATTCGTCAAACTATTTTGCAACAGACATCTCGTCCAACAAACGGTCGATCCATTCAATCTGTTGTTCGTCTTTTTCAAGATTCTTTGAAAGCACCTTACCCGCAATCTGTATTGACAGATCCGCAATCTGCTCTCGGCTCTCACGTTCAGACTTTTCACGTTCTGCAACAATCTGCGCCTTAGCCTCCTCAATAACTCTGGCGGCTTCGACTGACGCTTTTTCTTTTGCCTCACGGATAATCTTTTCTCGTGTAGCTGTAGCATCTTTAAGAATCTGAGATTGCCGTAACTGCGCTTCTTTCAGAATCACCTCACTTTCTGATTTGATGTTAGCCAACTTTTCATTCGCCTCACGTGCACTCTGGAGCGACTCATCTATGAACTTCTTTCGCTCTTCTACCATATTAATTATAGCAGGAAAACCAAATTTAGCCAAGATGAAGAACACTACCAGGAATGCAATAAGCATCCAGAATAGCAGGCCAAAATCAGGAGTTAAAAATGACGGCATAGGATTCTGTGTCTTTGATTACAGAAGACAAACAACCAGTGCAAAGAATGCAGCACCCTCAACCAACGCAGCAATAATAATCATATTGATACGGATGTTCCCTGCCATTTCAGGCTGACGGGCGATAGCGTCCATAGCATGGGCACCAATGTTTCCGATACCGATACCTGCACCAATGGTTGCCAAACCTGCACCAATGGCAGCACCTAATTTTGCGAGTCCTGCGGCAGCTGCCTGCAACAATACTAATGATAACATAATCTTAAGTCTTTAAAGTTTATAAATTATTATTTGTCATTTCAACTGAATGGGTGGTTTCTTCTCCTTCCTGCTGAGCCAAACCAATGAAAACAGAGCTCAACATGGTAAAAACAAATGCCTGAATAAATGCAACAAGCACTTCAAGAAGATCCATGAATATCATTAAGAATACACTAATGGGAGAAATACTTGCACCTTTTGCAATGCCCATTTGACACGTGATAAAAATCACGCACGTTAATGAAATGGCGACGGCATGGCCTCCAAAAATATTTGCAAACAATCGAATCATTAGTGCAAACGGCTTAGTGAATACACCGAACAATTCTATGACGGGCAAGATGGGAATGGGAAATTTTAACCACCATGGAACGTCTGGCCAAAAGATGTCTTTCCAATAATGCTTTGAGCCAAAAATATTCGTCAGCAACATCGTGCATAAAGCCAGAAAGAAAGTAATTGCAATGTTACCTGTAAGGTTTGCACCACCAGGGAAAATCGGTATCAAGCCTAATATATTCGACAGGAAAATAAAGAAAAAGACAGTCAAAAGGTATGGAGCAAAAAAACGATAGTGCTTCTCATCGATTGTCTCCTTAATAATATCATTGTAAACAAACATCACAAACAACTCCATGAAACCTACGAATCCCCGAGGGGCATCATCTTGAGGCTTTTTGTTCTTATACCAATGGGCACAATAGAGAAAGATTACAATCAATAAGATTACAACAATCCAGAGTTGAACCACATTCTTGGTAATTGATATATCAAATACACGAGATTCGTTTCCAGCAGAATCTTTCTCACATATTTTGCCTTCACGATTTAAATAAAGACCATTATAAATACCTCCGGCTGATTCTTCGAACTTTGAAGACATGAACATCTGCCACCCTTGTGAACTCTTAACAACTACTGGCAGAGGTATAGAGATAGCTCTGCCATTAATCGTTGTGATATGCCATTCATGAGCGTCGGCAGTGTGTTCCATCACCAATTCCTGAACATTAATTTCAGGCTGATTTTCCTCCGCAGCCGTCAAATTGACTGGAATCAACAGGAAAGAAAAAAGAATACAGGAGGTAAGTATGATAAACTTGTTTTGAATCATTTGTCAAGTTCAGTTGTTTCTCAATATATATGTACATATAACTCTCACACACCAACGTGATCAAGAAAAAGGCGCAAAAGCCAATCAGCATCATTTTGTAGTTTGGCCCAATAATATATGAAATGAGCAACATCAACAACCCGCCAAAGACAAGCCGAGATAGAGTCTGTACCATGTAATACCTAGCCACGCCTTCAGGTGATTTTTTCAATTGGCGGAAATAGATGTTCGAAGATATCTCAGCAAAACCCCATAAGAGAATGAAACTGGCAAGCAACACAACTGTCATCTGCAACTTGTCACTTTTGCATAGCATCAAGCATACGACATATACCACAACGGAAACAAGAGCATATGCAAGCAACATCGTGCGGCCAAATTTCTTTTGAAGTCTTACGAGATTCTCCATAGATTATAGTTCGATACAGATTGCCACTTGGTTATTGGCAACATCAATGAAACCGCCGCTTATTTCAAGATACACTTCTTCATCTGCCTTATAAGACAGTGTACCTTTTTGTAAACTTGAAATAATCGGGGCATGATTGTCAAGAACCTCAAATTGTCCTTTTGTTCCAGGCACTGTTACAGACGTAGCTTCGCCTTGGAACAAAATTTTCTCTGGAGAAACAATCGTCAATTTCATTTTCTTGCCATCCTGTTATATTTATCCTTTTGCAGCTTCAAGAAGTTTCTTACCCTTCTCTATAGCCTCTTCAATAGTACCGACATTGAGGAACGCTTGTTCAGGTAGATTGTCCACCTCACCATCAAGAATCATATTGAAACCCTTGATACAGTCCTCAAGTGAAACCATCACACCGGGAAGTCCAGTAAACTGCGATGCAACTGTGAAAGGCTGGCTCAGGAAGCGCTGTACACGACGTGCACGATTGACAGTCAGTTTATCTTCATCGGATAACTCGTCCATACCTAAGATTGCGATGATATCTTGAAGCTCATTGTACTTCTGAAGTATCTGTTTCACGCGCTGAGCACAATCATAATGCTCACGACCTATCACTTGCGGGTCAAGCGCACGGCTTGAACTTGCCAATGGGTCTACTGCCGGATAAATTCCCAACTCTGTAATTTTACGACTAAGCACTGTCGTTGCGTCCAAATGGGAGAACGTCGTTGCAGGAGCAGGGTCTGTCAAGTCGTCGGCAGGCACGTAAACGGCTTGGATGGATGTGATAGAACCATTCTTTGTTGAAGTGATACGTTCCTGCATTACGCCCATTTCACTAGCCAACGTAGGCTGATAACCAACGGCTGAAGGCATGCGGCCAAGCAATGCGGAAACTTCCGAACCGGCTTGAGTGAAACGGAAAATGTTATCTATGAAGAACAGGATGTCGGATGTTTTACCCGATTTCGCACCCATATCACGAAATGATTCAGCTACGGTCAATCCAGACAAAGCTACTGAAGCGCGTGCTCCGGGTGGCTCATTCATCTGACCATATACAAGCGTTGCTTGACTCTTTTCGACTTCGTTATAATCGACCTTCGACAAATCCCAGTGGCCTTGTTCCATGGATTTCTTGAACTCGTCGCCATATTTGATGACTCCGGCTTCAATCATCTCGCGGAGCATGTCGTTTCCCTCGCGTGTACGTTCGCCGACACCGGCTATGACAGAATATCCGTCGTGTCCTTTTGCGACGTTGTTAATCAATTCCATAATAAGAACTGTCTTACCGACTCCAGCGCCGCCGAACAGGCCGACCTTACCGCCTATTACGTAAGGTTCCAACAAATCTATGACCTTAATACCGGTAGTCAACACTTCCTGTGATGTTTTCAAATCTTCGAATTTAGGAGGTGCGTGATGGATTGGAGCCGCTTCAGCGCGATCAAAGTCCTTCATACCATCAATAGGTTCGCCAATGACATTAAGCAAGCGCCCTTTAATCTGATCACCCGTGGGCATCTTGATGGGAGCTCCCGTTTGGCGCACCTCAAGACCGCGTTGCAAGCCGTCAGTGCTGTCCATGGCTACAGTACGAACCGTATCCTCTCCAATATGTTGCTGAACTTCGAGCACAAGAGGCTTGTCATTAGGACGGTTTACCTCAATGGCATCATGAATTTTGGGAAGTACTTCACTAGCGCTCTTTCCCTCTGTCTCAAAGTAGACATCGACAACAGGACCGACTACCTGAGAAATATGTCCATTCGTTTGTGGCATATAATTATTGTTGTTTATATTTGTATCTGAAATGTTTCCTTAAGCAATACAGAGTTTACGGCTCCAATCTGTCTTAAATTCACCGCAAAGTTAAGTAAAAATTAATGGATTTAGCCCTTTACCGACGGATAAAAACTGACTATTTTATAGAAATACCGTTCTTTTGTGAAGCATCCCCACGTTTTTTCCAAATAATGACGAGTTGTCATAACAAATCAGGGGAATTCTATCGTCTCCAACCGACATCAGCGACAACACATCTGACATGCGCCGGCCAACAAGCCACATCTTGCATTTTATAACGGATATAGGACAAACTATAAGCCATGTAACTATCTCCAGAATGCAATAAGAAAAGCCAAAACCTGTATTTGGAAAACCGGCACAGGATTTGGCATCATGAAAACATATGAGCGGTAAACGGGACTCGAACCCGCGACCCTCGGCTTGGGAAGCCAATGCTCTACCAACTGAGCTATTACCGCATTAGCGCTGCAAAATTACAAAGTTTTTGCGTTCGCGACAAACATGCTCCCGTATATTTTACGGCACATGGCTATCTTGCACTGGCAAAACTACTATTCTTTCTTTTTATCCTCAGATTCTTCCGCCTTCATCAGTTGATCAATCTCAGCAAACTGTTTTCCCATATTCAACGACAAATAAATGCGATACAAAGGTGCCGCCCACCGCACACGGTCTTCGGGGCGCTTGGCCCTATAAGTCTCCATGTACGGGAGAGATTGCTTATACAGCGATTTGGCTTTGTCTTTCTGTTGCTTGTACTTTTGACGATTTAAATCAGGGCTGATATTATCATCAACTACTATCGCTTCACTGAAATAACAACTGGCTAAATAGTAGTACACGTCAACATTTGTGGTGTCGTTCTTCAGGATCATTTGACACAAATCACGACATTCGTCATAGCGTTTCAAATGAAAAAGTTCCACACTTTTAGCAAAGCGATACATCATTTGTTTTTCATCCGTTTGGATCAGACTGTCGCACAACAAAAGTGCCGTGTCGTAAGCTTTAATGGAATTATAATAATCCGTCAAATGAGAGAAGAAAAACAAATCTTCGGGAACCAGACGAATACCTGCCTTTAATTCCTCAACCATACGCAGAGTGTCCTTCAGACATGCACTTGACAACGCCTTATATCGCAGTGAGTAATCCCAATTGGCCGTATCCTTCATTGCCAATTGGTCAAACTTGAAGACATCCTTGTAATTCTTATTCTCATAACAACTTGTCATCGACCAAAATGCAGCACGAGGCATCTTTGAATCCTTGTCAATCTTGCCCTCCGAGACAAACACAGGACTTTGCGCCGCATTAATATACATTGAAAAGAATTTGTCTGCCTCAACATAATTCTTCTTCTTCAGGAAATAGAGACCACCGTTAAACAGATTGGGATAATAACTTGTTAAGGTCGAATGAATTTTCGAAGAATAAGCACTCTTTTTCTTACTATTCGACAAGAGTACCCGCTCTTTGCCATCGCACAACAAAAGATTGTCAAAGATGCCATGAACAGAGGAGAAAAACACGTTCGTGTCTGTCTTCTGCTTAAGATACATCTTCATATTCTGAGCATCATTGATTTTTCTCTGAACTTCTGCAGCTAAAAAATAAAGTTCAGGGTCTTCACGCATAACGCTGTCCTTTGTATATTGAGACACAAGCTTCATAGCCTGATCCAAACCGGCCCCAGTCTTTATCGAAGTGCGGATCTGTTTATATTCCTTCCTTGCACTGGCAGCAAAGACGGACAAGGAGAAAACCAGTATCAGAATTAAAACTCTATACATCTTTCAAATTTTGGTGCAAAAATACAGAAATAATTCACAGAAACCTAATATTTCAGATTAACAATGCTTAAAGCACCACTTAAGCACTCTTCTGTCTTTACATAAAAGAGTCCGTCCCTCATGGAACAGACTCCAACTGAAAAGCGGCGTCTCGAAAATCACAAGCGGCGTCTCGAAAATCACAAGCGGCGTTTCAAAAATCAGAAGCGGCGTCTCGGATGTTCGAGGCGCCGCCTTGAAAGT
>CAMZHB010000036.1 GCA_947306605.1 uncultured Prevotellaceae bacterium
CGCAGTGCCAGCCGGGGAAGCCGTCGCTCCAGGGCGAGGGCCAGCGCATGATGTGTTGCGGCTCGGCCTTTTTCCAGAGGGCGAAATCGACCTGGTTGTGTTTCTCGCCCACGCCGCTGAGTTCGCGGCTGGCGTTGATGACGTCTTCGAGGTTGCGGTTGGAAAGGCGGCCGTAGCGGTGGTCACGGTTATATTTCTCGATGTCGAAATAGATGCTGCCGTTTGACTCATAGGCGTAGCCGTGGTCGAGGATTTCCTTGACGAGGCCTATCTGTTCGATGATGTGTCCGCTGGCATGGGGCTCGATGCTCGGGGGCAGCACATTGAGGGCGTCCATGGCCTGGTGGAAGCGGTTGGTGTAGTATTGGGCCACTTCCATGGGTTCCAACTGTTCAAGACGGGCTTTCTTGGCAATCTTGTCCTCGCCTTCGTCGGCATCGTGTTCCAAGTGGCCCACGTCGGTGATGTTGCGCACGTAGCGCACCTTGTAGCCGATGTGTTGCAGGTAGCGGAAGACCACGTCGAAAGTAATGGCCGGACGGGCGTGACCCAGGTGGGCGTCGCCATAGACGGTGGGGCCGCAGACGTACATGCCCACACGGCCTTCGTGGAGCGGGCGGAAGAGTTCTTTCTGACGCGTCAGCGTATTGTAAACGAGAAGCGGTTGTGACATAATTACCTTTATTTTATTATACTTGCGTTCTAGGGTGCAAAATTACAAATAAATGAGAGGAACGACGATAAGAAAAACGGTGTTTTCTCTGAAAGACGGACAGAAAAAAGACCGCGCAGGGTCCACACGGGGTGGGCATTACACGGTCTTGAACATGAAAAGACTATTTTTATTTCTTTCTATTGTCCTGTGCCTTGCCGAAAAGGTCAGAGGGTTATGGTCTGGCCAGTGAGCCGGCTGCGCTCTGCCTCGTAGCAGACGAGGTGGCTCTGGATGGACTCATCGATGAGCGTGTTGAGGTGGGTTTCCTCGCCACGGATGGCACGCAGGAATTCCTCCATAATCTTGAGGTCGGCTCCGGCGTGATAAGGTTGTTCAAGCATTTCGCTGAAGTCGAAGACCTGCTGGCGGCGCGTGCGGAAGTCGGTAACAGTGATGGTGTGCTCGTCGCAGACGATTTCGCCTTCGGTGAGGCAAATCTTCGTGGTGCGGTAATCGTTGAGCGTAAAGATGTCCATCGTCATGGAGATGACGATGTCGTCCTCAAGTTCCATCATGAGCGCCTGATGGTCCACCACGTTGTTGTCGCAACGGTAGACGCAGCGCCCCTGCACGCCTTCATTGAGTTCGCGTCGGATGACGTCTTCGATGGTTTGGCCCTCGGGCACGTCGAAGTTGCTTATCCAGTCGCGGCGACGCCAATAGAGGTCAACGGCAGAATAGGGACACTTCCCGTCGAGGGGACAACGGACGCAACGGTCGGCGGCACCCTCGGGGGCGTTCTCGCTGCGGAACCAGCGGAGCGAGCCGAAGGAGGAGACCTTGAGGCACCGGCGGCCAGTAATCCACAGCAGGAAGTCCACGTCGTGGCAGCACTTGGCCAGCAGCATGGGGTTGCCGTTTTCCTCGCGGTTCCATGTGCCACGGACGTAGCCGTGGGTGGCTCGGTCGAGGCCAACGCCTTCGCTATGGCTGATGCTGATGACTTTACCCAAATTGCCTGAACGGACCAACTCGCTTACCTTCAAGAAGAAGGGATGGTAGCGGAGCACGTGGCACACGCTGATAATGACGCCGTTGCGACGGGCGGTGTCGGCCATGTCCAGACATTCCTGAAGGGTTTGCGCGATGGGTTTCTCCAAGAGCACGTGGTAACCGAGCTCTATGGCCTTCATGCAAGGTTTGTAGTGTTCGTTCTCGGGAGTACACAGGATAACGGCATCGGCAGGCACGGGGTTGGCGAAGAAATCGTTGTAGTGGACGAAACGGTGCTCCATAGGTACACCAAACTGGTCACCCATCGTGTTGCGACGGATGTCATCGGGTTCCACTATTGCCACGAGTTTTACTTCGTCCGGGTGCTCTGCGGCATAATGCATATAGGTGCGCATCCGATTGCCGGCTCCGATAGCAACTACCGAAGCCGGCATCGGGTGATGCCCTTTACTGTTTTCTCCTTGTATCATTATTTCTTTTTACCTGTCTTGGCACCCTTGCTGAGGTCGAGGATGCGGATGTTACGGAACATGACGCCGGGGCCATGGCCGCAGAAACTGATGTAACCGTCTTTGTTGAACAGACCCGGGTGGTTCTTGTGGTCAATGGTGTAAGGATTGCGCTGACCACCGTCGGGAGCCACGTTGTGACCCTGACAAGCCTTGCGGATGTCACACTCGGTCACTACGGTGCCATCGACCGTCACCTTGATATAGTCGCCCTTGGCATAGATTTCTTCCGTGTGCCAGGTGCGGATAGGACCGAAATCGAGCTTCACGGGAACATGGATGCCATAAACGGAACCGTGATACTGGTAGGGAGCCAGGTTCTTGTAGATGTCGGCCATGTTGTCGAGCACCTGAATTTCCATACCTTCGTAAGCGGCGTCAACACCGTCGCTGGTGCGGAGACCGATACCGTTGTTCACACCGACTACGTCGAAGCAAAACTCGAAGCGATAGATGAAGTCGCTGTACTTCTTGTTGGTGTAGAGGTTGCCGTTGCCACCGTAGTTGGCCGTCACGTAAATGTTACCGTCAACGGGAACGTAGCTGGTGGTGTTGCCGTGCCACTTCTCAAGCGAACGGCCGTCGAAGAGCACTTCGAAGCCTTGCTTCTTCTCCTCGGGAGACAGCGTAAAGATGGGCGTGGAAGCCAGTTCCTTCACCTGAGCACTGCGGGTCTGCACGCCATTGAGGTCGATGAGTCCGGTGGGGCTACCTCCCTTGATGATGGCGTTGTCGGCCACGGTCTGACCGTTAATCTTGGCAGATACACGGTCGTTGACTACCTTCATGTAAAGGGTGTTCCAGTCGTCCTTGTTCACGGCAAAAGCGTTGACGTTGCCCTGAACGGTGACATTGCTCGTGTTGAAGGCAACGGGTTCGGTGAGCTTCAGCAATTCCATGGAACGTGCGAAGACGGCACCTTCGCCCTTATAGTCCACAAGAAGTTCAAAGTTTTCGTACTTCTTGCCCTTTTCAATTTCGGCATAACCGCGGTCACCCATCTTACCGGCCAACAGGTTGATTTCGTCAACGGCATAACCGGCGTCGGCATCGGCAGGATTCTTGGCCTTGATGTCAGCATAAACGGCCTGGGCTTTCTTAAGAATGCTCTTGTTGAGAGCACCGCCCTGAAGGTCTTCGTTCTTGCTGATGATGTTCTTCACGGCAGCGGCAGCGGCAGGAGCCGTGGCGGCATTGTCAAGATACGGGTTAATCACGTTGAGAGCGGACTGCGTTCTCGTGTCACCCAAAGCACGGATGAAGTTGTTTCCAACATTGGCCGAAGGATTGAGGCCGAGAGCCTTGTTGTAAAGCAAATATTTAGCTTCGGGAGTGGCCGAAGTGGCGCGAGCCAAACTGAGGTAACGTGCCAAAGCAGCATCCTTCTCGGCAGGATTCTCCTTGGCAAGGGTGTAAAGTGTCGGAATCATCTCGGGATTGTCCACACCCAGCAGAGCCTTGTAGGCAGCAGTCTTGTCACTGCCGCTCTTGTATTCCTGGAGCAACTTGGCAATGGCATTACTGTTGCCAGCCTGGGCAAGGAGCGGATAGTAGAGGGCAGCGTTTTTCGTGCTGGCCAAAGCCTTGCTGATGATGTTATACTGCTGGTCGGCACTGAGTCCCTGGATGGCACTCTTGGCTGCGGCCTGCAGTTTGGCTGTGGTGGAACCGCTGGAAGCGTTGAGCAACTGGCTGATTTCACCGAACTTATCAGCCGTAACCACACCCTTCAGAGCGTCGTAAGCGGCGTCACGGATGGTAGCGTCGGAAGACTTCGTGAGGTCGAGCACCTTGCCGTAAGCACTGCTGATGCGACGGGTGGAAGCCAGTTTCAAGGCTTCGCTTACCACGTTAGCGTCGGTGGAAGAGAGAGCGCTTACCACGCCGTCCTTCACGTCACCGTTGAAAGCCAGGAGAGCTTGGCTGGCTGCAGCGGCATTGGCTCCGCCGAGTTGGCCTACGATAGCTGTGAGAGCCTTTTCTCCACCGATACGGCCGGCAGCTTCGATGGCAGCCGTGGCGAGGTCGGTGTTGGATGACTTCATGGCAGCTGTCACAATGTCAATCTGATTGGCTGCCTTGTTGTTGCCCAACCAGCGGATTACGTCGGTCTGTGCATCGGCGCCGAAACCTTTGAACTTACCGGCAACGGTATTGATGATACTTGAGCCTACAGCATCCTGAGCAAAGTCAAGAGCCGTGGTGCGGTATTGGCGGCAGGGGTCTTTCAGGGCAGCCAAAACGTTCTTGGCAGCGTTCTTGCTGTCGCCTTTGAGCAGCAGTTCCAATCCGGCGCAACGTACAGCGGGAACCTTGGCCTTTACCAACGATTTGGCAGCGGCGAGGACCGTCTTGTTGTTTTCGCAATTATTGAGCAGGGTCAAATAAGCGTTGGACACACCCGTGGGGTCGTCGGCGAAGCTCAATTTGCTTGCTTCGGGTTGCAGGGCAGCAATGGCTGCGGCACCGCCACAGTTAGCCAGAGCATTGTTGATGGCAGCCTGTGTCTTGGCATCGGCCGTCTTTTTCCAGTCGATGAGGATGGGTTCGGCAGCCTGCAGTTTTTTGAAACCTGCAATGTAAGCGAGGCTGGCATTGGGTGTGGCAGCCGCTTTCATCAGGTCAACCACCTTGTTGTCGATGCCGGGGAGAGCGGCCAGACCGCGTACGGCATAGTCTTGCAGGTAGCTGTCTTTCAGATATGATTCGAAAATGCCGGCTTCGTTGGCCGTGGCTATCTTCTGAAGTTGTGTCAGCAGGAAGGCCTTGTTGTCCTTGTCGGCAGCCTTGGCCAGACCATTGATGATACCCTTGCGGACACCGTCGCGGAGGCTTTCCTTACCCGGTTCCATCACGTAGTCCACCACGCTGTTGAGTGCATACTCAAAAGCGGCGTTCTTGGTCGTGGCAGCCGGGCCAAACATACCTGCAAGCAGGGTAATGCCGTTCTCGCCTGTACCGGCCAATTCGCTCATCACCTGATTGTATTTTCTGGCGCTTTGAGCGGGAAGTTGGCCCAAGTTGTCAATGATGACAGTCTCCACTGTGCGGTTGCGGCTGTCGAGCTGTGCGGATGCGTCGAGCCCTAACGTCAAGGAGACGATAAAAAGCAATATGGAAATACTTATCTTTTTCATCTTTTTATTCTGCTAAAGGTTGGATGAATGATTTTGTTTAGAGATGCCACGGTCCGCGCATGGGCTGGTTGATAAGCGCGTTGGCAGCGTCGTCGTTGACAAACACCTGGTTCACCGGGTCGAAGTTGAGCACCGAGCGGTTCAGGCGCAGGGCCACAGCTCCGAGGTTAACCAACGTACAGCTGCGGTGGCCGTTTTCTTCGTTAAGGGCGAACTTCTGGCGGGTGCGTACACACTCCAGGAAGTCGGTGCGCTGCGGTTCGGGATCGGGCAGTTCGGCGAGTTTGTTCATCACGTCGGGGATGGTGCACTCGAAACCTCTGAACACTTTACCCTTCGGGCCTTCGATGAAGGCTGTCTTGCCTTTGCTTTCGAAGCCTTCGCCTTCGAGGATGATTTGGCAACCGTCTTCGTAAGTATAGGTAATCTTGCGCCAGATGCCCACGGCATCGCTGTGCTGTTGCGGGGCGTCCACTTCCACCTTCACGGGCGAGGTCTTGTCCTTGCCCAGCAGATACTGTACGGGGTCGAGGTAGTGCTGACCCATGTCGGTCAGGCCACCGCCGTCATAGTCCCAGTAACCGCGGAAGGTCTGGTGCGTGCGGTGTTCGTTGTAAGGCTTGAAGGGAGCCGGGCCGAGCCACATGTCGTAGTTCAGGTTGGCGGGAACGGGTTCGGGAACCAGATTTTCCTTGCCTACCCAGAAGAATTTCCATGTGAAGCCGGTGGTACCGCTTACAACCACCTTGAGGGGCCATCCCAGCATACCACTGTCGACCAGTTTCTTCAAGGGCTGCACGGTGGTGCCGAGTCCGTAGAATGTGTCCTTGAAGCGGAACCACGTGTTGAGACGGAAGATGCGGTTGTAGCGTTTCACAGCTGCCACCACGGCCTTACCTTCGCCGATGGTACGTGTCATCGGTTTCTCGCACCAGATATCCTTGCCGGCCTTGGCTGCCTCGATGGACATCAAGGCGTGCCAGTGGGGCGGCGTGGCAATGTGAACGATGTCCACATTGGGGTCGCTGATGAGATCGCGGAAGTCTTCATACGACTTCAGATCTGTGTTGAATCTTCTCTTGGCCTGAACCAAAGCGTTGTCCAGGTGTTTCTTGTCCACGTCACACACGGCTACCAGGCGGCAAGCGTCGGAAGTGCTGAAGTGAGAGGACGACATACCGATACCACCGGTACCGATGATACCTTTGGTAAGCTGGTCACTGGGGCAATGTAACCCGTGCCGCCCAACACATTGCGGGGCACGATGGAAAAGAGTCCTACGCCTCCCAATGTTTTCAAAAACGTACGTCTGTTCGTCTTCATTGTTGTTAAATGTATGGTTATTATTTAATGATTGATATTACGTCGTGAGGAAACCTCGGTTCATTTGAGGCGCTTCACATAGATGTCGCGGTAATATACTTTGCTTCCGTGGGCCTGCAGTTCCAGTTGCTCCACGGGGAAGATGGGTTGTGAACGGTCCCAGTAGTTTTCCAGGATGACACTGTTCACCACGCGCTCGCCGTTGAGGTCCACGGTCACACGGTCGCCCACCATTTTGATGTAGAACGTGTTCCACTCGCCCACCTTGTTGTCGGCCACGCATGTGGGAATGCTCTGGTTCTTCTTGTTGTTGTACAGGCCGCCGCTGCCCACCTGGGCACCGACGTTCACACGGGCGGTGTCCCAGATTTGCACCTGGGGTGTGCCGCGCAGATAGATGCCGGCGTCGGGTTCCTTGCCGTTGGGGTCAAGTTTCCAGTCCACGAGCATCTCGAAGTCGCCATAGAGTTCCTTCGTGCAGATGTTGTCGTAGCCGTGGCCCACATAAGCCAGCAGACCGTTTTCCACGGCCCAGTCCTTGTGCATGGCTTCGTCGGCCTTCACCTGTGCCTTGGCCAGTTCCTCGCTGGTCATCTTGGCACGTTTGATGGGATTTTCCACCAGACCCTTCCAGCCGGTCAGGTCCTTGCCGTTGAAGAGGCTCACGTAGCCTGCTTCGTCCTTGGGCATGATGAGCAGGTAGGCTTTGGCGCGCGCTTTGGCCTCGCCCTTCACTAGCGGCAGGGCGCGCGACACCCATTGGCGCGTGTTCGTGCCGTTATATTCCGGATGCTTCGTGGCGATGTCTACCACGGCTTTGGCTGCCGACTTGGCCAGTGCTTTCGTCGGGTTACCCAACCATTCGGCCGCATAAGCCATAGCCTGGAACGTTCCGGCATCGGCCACCTGGTCCAACAGAGCTTGCTGGGCCTTCACATCCGTGGTCTGCGCCATTTGGTTGCGCAGGCGGATTAACAAATTCTCGCCACTTTCGGCTTTCAGGCCTACCGTAGCGGTCAGCAGCACACCCAGCAAACATGCGTGGCGTGCACTTTTGCCTAAAATTTTCAAAATACTCATCTTTAATTATTTATGTCTTTTCTTTATTGCTTAACTACACTCTGGACTCTCGGCATTAGAACCAAAAAGCCATTTTTGGCGATGTAAAGTTAAGCATTCTTTTTTGAAAAAAGCTGTCAGCATTCAATGAAAATGAATCAAAATAAATCATTTTCTTGTCTTTTTGCCAAACAAACCACACGAAGACCGCCAATTTGTCTTTTTTCGACCCCACACGTATCTTTGTTTTCACTCTATGTATTTCCTTTTTTCGCCGCCGGTCATGTCAAAAATTTTTACTAAAAAACAAGCGTTTTGCAACTTGCTGATTTTCACCGGATATCAAATCAGGCAAAACAGAAACGGCATTTCAAACGTTTGAAGCGGCGTTTCTGATTTTTGAAACACCGCTTTTGAGCACCGAAATCCGGCCCTATTCCAAAAAAGTCAAAGCTGTTAACCATTTTCAGGCCAGTCGCCCACGGTTTCCGCCCGTCCGGCGTTTCAATTAGAAAAGGGGAGCAACCGTCCGTGCGGTCGCTCCCCATATTAACCATGAAGAAATCTTGTTGTGCTACTTGGTCACGGCCACTTTCTTGCCGCCCACAATGTAAATGCCTTTGGAAAGCCCTTTCGTGCCGTTGGGCGCAACCCGTCTGCCATCGAGACTGTAAACGGGGTCCTGGGCGTTGTCGGATTTCAGGGCTTTCGCACCCATCAGTTCGAGCGCCTCGGCCGAAGGCACATGCAACCGTACCGCACCACTTTTAAGGTTGTCGTTGCGTGTTATATAACCTCCTTTTCCATATTCTTCAAAAGGAATCGACACATCACCCCACAGGCCACCGGTGAGCCCGCCACTCTTGCAGGGAACCAGATTCCAATGGTACCTGTTATCCTCTTTTATGGCATATTCACACGATGTGTCCCTCGCTGTCATCGCAACCCAAATACGTGTTGCGTGCAAGGTTTTTAACGGAATAGGTACCCTCGCCCGTCTTGGTGATTTGCCACACAAACGAAGCGTCGTCCTCACTAATTGACGTCCACCACAGCAGACCGTCGCTTCGCGCTTGATAAGCTGGCGGAGAGAATTTTACTCCCGAACCACGAAGAGGAATGTTGTCAATGATAATATAGTAGAGACCATCGGTCAGGGGAACCCGGCTGGCCAGAACAGCATCATAAGCAGCCTTCAACTTATAGTACATTACCTCGTATTCTATTTCTTCATGACAACAATAATCAAACATATCCAGTGCTTCCACTAAAGCTTCTTCGAAAGCAATGATTTCATCTTCACCGCAGCAGCCGGGGTCGGTACCGGCAACGAATTCTCCACCATAATAAATTTTAGTATACAGCAGCGACAATTTATCTTCCCAACTCTGCGTAGATTCCACTCTCATCACATTCCAGCCCGCCATTTCAGTGGCTGTGCCGTAGTAGGTGTAGGTGTAATGCCAGAAGTGACCCAAATGATACCAGGTACCGACATTTTCTCCTTCATCATTCTTTGTTACCACATAGTGGGAGAAGACGGCACCGTAGTCGGGATCTTCATCGTACCTCTTCAGCATGGTAGTCCTTACGCCTTCGTAGGTGTCAATAGACTGGATGACGAACGAGGTGGCTTTGTCAAGCGAAGGCGTCGTGTGTAAAATGATGCCGTCGGTTACTTGTGGGAAGGCTTCAATATACTCTCCCGTTTTCTTGTTCTTCAGGAAAAAGGCCTGATACTCTTTGTTTTCCAGCGTGGTGATTTTGCCGGCATCCACCAGTATCCACACGTTGGCTTCAGTGAGTTTTTGGCCCGTTGGGTCTGAATTGTTATTCGCATCCAACGTGTCCGTCTTGGCCAACGACATCCCTATCTGATTGCCATTGGCCTCTACGATATAACCACAAAGAAATTGGGCCATCCCCAAATCAACAGCAATGTCATGATTTATCGTTCCGCCATTGCTTAACAATACCTCATCGTTTGCCGTCAGTTCTGTCCACTTGTAGGGGGCACCTGCATACAACTCCTGAGCCATTGCATGCTGACTTGTCATACAACCCACAAGGACAATGTAACATAACCACTTCTTCATAGTCGTCTTGGCTTAATGAATTATTCTGTTGTCTTTGCCTAACGTTATTATTATTTCTGCAAAAGTAAAAAAAAACAATGATTTACGCAAAACATAAAAAGAAAAAAATTCTGATAAACAACAATTTTACCCTTTTGGGTA